>JBGSQO010000583.1:0-1619 GCA_041738055.1 Filomicrobium sp. | reverse complement strand
CGAGGGGCGCGCGCACGACCGGCTCACGACCTACGCGGAAGCCGTGCGCTCGGGGCCGATCGCTGCCGACCTGAAGCCGGTGCGCAACGCCAAGCCGATGTGGTCGCGCTTCGGCACCATCGGCGGGATCATGCTCGCCGGGCTGGATATGTGGGCCAACACCGTCATTCCCGGGATCGGCTTCGGCTACACCCTCAAGCACGGCAAATCCGACCACGAGAGCCTGCGCAGCGCGACCCGGATGCCGAAGATCAGTTACCCCAAGCCCGACGGCGTCCTGACCTTCGACCGGTTGACCAGCGTTTCCTTCTCGGCAACGAACCATGAGGAGGATCAGCCCGTCCATCTGGTGTTGAAGGACCCCAACACCCCTGTCTTTTTCAACCTTCCGGAGTTCGACGAGCCGGCGCAACGCTACTGCCCGGCCGGCGTCTACGAGATCGTCAAGGACGGGGCCGGCCAGCCGCGCATGCAGATCAACGCGCAGAACTGCGTCCACTGCAAGACCTGCGACATCAAGGACCCGACGCAGAACATCACCTGGGTCTGCCCGGAGGGCGGCGGCGGCCCCAATTATTCGGGGATGTGAGCCGCCTTCCGGCCGGCTCTCGGAACGAGTGTCGGAAGGCGCAACTCAAGAGTCCTCGGAAGGCGCAATGTTCCCCCTCTCCCCGTCCTACACGGGGAGAGGGTTGGGGTGAGGGGGAAACCGCGCCCTCCAGCGGTCTCCCACGCGCCTTCCGGCCGGCTCTCGGAACGAGAGTCGGAAGGCGCAAAGCAAAGAGTCCTCGGAAGGCGCGAGTGAAGCCTCCCGCCATGTCTCGGCCGTATTGGTCGATAACGAGTGGTCAACCGCCCGCGATATTTGATAGCCTTGTCCCTGACACGGGAACGAGCCCGCCACGACGGGCCTATGAAGGACCAGCCGCAATGAGCTTCCTGCGCTTGAAGCGTGGAATTGGCCGCACGAGCGCCATCACTGCCCTCCTCGGCTTGGCGCTGTGGGCCTCGCCCATGGGCTTGACGACGGCGGACGCCCGCACGCCCGACGAGGACGTGCAGACGACTTCGCTCATCGGCAGCTATCTGGCCGGCCGCTTCGCCCGCGCCGACCACGAGACCGGCAAGGCTGCGACGTTCTACAAGTCGGCGCTGGCCCGCGATGGTGACAGCGACGTTCTGCTCGAGCAGGCGTTCCTGATGGACGCCTCCGAAGGCAACTGGCCGGATGCCTTGCGGCTCGCCGAGCGTTTGGTCGCCAAGCAGCCCAAGCACCGCATGAGCCATCTGGTCCTCGGCCTGTCGGCGTTCCAGGAGAAGAGCTACGAGAGGGCGGCAAAGCACTTCAAGGCAGCCGGTTCCGGTCCGATCGGCGAGTTGACGAGCCTGATTGCGCGCGCATGGGTGGAGCAGGCGCAGGGCCGAACCGCGCGCGCGCTCGACCTGTTGAAAAGCCGTCGCCAAGCCGATTGGGCGCAGTTCTACCTCAGCTACCACTCTGCGCTGATCGCCGATCTGGCTGGCCGATCAGGCGAAGCGCGCGCCGCCTACGAGAAGATTTTCCGCCAGGACAGCCGCACGCTGCGCACCGCGCTCGCCTATGCCCGCCACAAGGCGCA
>JBGSQO010000537.1:0-6742 GCA_041738055.1 Filomicrobium sp. | reverse complement strand
TCACCTCATGGGACAGACCGCGGCCGGCACGGTAGTGCTCGGCAAGGTGGCGGCGGGCGATTAGACTTGGGTCCGTGAGCGGGGCCCTCGCTCTGGCGACGATGGAGGATGCGTGCGGCTCAAATCCGAGATGTGGGTGATGGCTTATGTCCGCGGCGTTGCCTCGGTTGGCGCGGCGGCCTTCGTCGTGCGGCGGGGCGATGCCGACGGCGGCGCGATTTTCGTCAGGATCAACCGGCTCGACGGGACGTCGCTGGTGTTTGGTCCGGCGTTCGCGGGCCTCGAGGAGGCGGATGTCGAGCGGCGGTTCTCACCCCGGCTGAAGGGGGAGGGCGCGAGCGACGAGACGGTGGAGGACTACCTCGCCCGCGAAATCGGCTACGACGGCGACCTGTGGATCGTCGAGGTCGAGGATCGCTCGGGCCGCCACTTCCTCGGCGACTGGCTCGCGACGGACTGATGTTCCGCCTTCCGACAACTTTTTTGATCGCGCCTTCCGACACTCGTTCCGAGAGCCGGCAGGAAGGCGCCGAGGGGCGCTGCAAAGTCTTCGGCGGCAGTCGTCTGAACTTTTTTCTTAAGGCAGCGCCGGCCGTTAACCTGTCGTTAACAGGATCAGTCGTCCTATCAAGATCGCCGGTCGACGCACGTGCAAGCCAACCGACCAGCCATCGCGCGACAGCCGTTGCCGATGCGGTCGAGGTCTTGGATCGGGCAGAGGCAGAGCATGGCGACGATACTCGAGTTTCCAGACAGCCGCGCGCGCCAGCGCGAGCAGCGAGCGCAGGACGGGGCCGACGCGACGGGCCGTATCCTGCTGTTCACCGGCATCCGCTACGAGCGCCACGCCATCCCCGATCCGGAGGAAGCCACCGACCTGGAGCTGGATGCGCCTCCCGTCCACGAGCGGAACTGAGCGGCCGCACTCGGTGGGCCTTCAGAACGCTTCCGCCCGACACCGGGCCGCGGCCAGGGTCGCCTCGACGAACGGCCGATAGGCCTCGCCGCGATCGGGGGCCTGCACGATGGCGATCCCGCGCGCGCTCTCGACGGTCTGCTGACTGTCCCGCGTGCTGGCGGTGCCCAAGGCTTCCGGGGTCAGGCCCATGAACCGCTCGGCCGACGGCACGATCCTCAGCTTCAGCTCGATCGGCCGACCGTCCTGGCCAGTCGCCGAATAGATGTTGGCGCCGGCCGGCGTATGCAGCGAGAGCAGCCATCCCGGTCCAGGCAACGTCGCGGTCAGGCTGACGGGACCCTTGGAGGTATCGTAGCGACAGAAGGCGAGGCGCGTTGCCGGCGACAGGAACGGCAGCGGCTGGGCCGCGGGTGTGACGGGCGGCAGCGTCGTCATGGCGTGCAAGGGCAGCGTCGGCGACAACCGAGCATAGGCCGAGCGGCTGGCCATCTGCGGTGCGACCAGCGTGGCGAGAATGTGCAGGATGCCGATGCCGCAGAGTGCAGCGAACACGAGCCGGACCCCACCCCCCGACGGCCAGGGCAGATAGCGCTTGATCCTGTCCAGCGGCAGGCGCGCGAGATAGGGGCGGGCAGCGGTCATCACGCGTGTCAGCGGCATGCGACCCTCGAGATGGAGGGAAGGACAAGCTCGCTGTCGGCACCGGCGACGATCGAGGTGGCGCCTTCCAGAATGGTCAACGTCAGGGCGAGCCGGCCGGCGCCCCCCGTCGGCAGCCAATTGCCGGCACGCGCGTCGCGGGCGAGCGTGACGACGAAAGAGCCCTCCGGCGTCAGCGCGACCGTTTCGCTGGTGAAGGCATGCCGGTCGGAGGGATTGGGGATCAGGCTGCCGCGGTCGTCGAAGACCGTGAGGCTCCACCAGCTGGCATCGAGTTCGCGCCCTTCGATGCGGTAGTCGCAGGAGGAGTGCAGCTTCAGGCCGTCGTCGTCGGCGGTGGCCAGATAAGTGGCGGCGAGTTCCGTCGACAGAACCAGCGAGCCGGAGCGGGAGAAGTGGGCGCGCGTATAGGGATCGGCGTCGGTGCGCCCGGCAGCCGTCCAGGTGACCCAGGGACCGACCGAGCGGGTGGTGAGCGCGGAGCCCGCCGAGACCATGTACCAGCTGGAGCCGAGGCCGCCGATCAGGATGATGCCGATGAAGATCGCCCAGTCGGAGATGCGGTTGACGATCTCGACGGCGCGCTTCTTGAGGATGTGCAGCCTGAAGTGCATGGGTGCTGCCTACCGGGTGCGCGTGTCGGGATCGGCGCCACGGCCCGACAGGCTGGCGGCCACGGGGGACCCGCTGCCGCCCGGCAGGGCAGCGTCACGACCGCGCGCAGGCGCCGTGCCGTTGGCAGGGACCGCCGGCTCGCCGTCCAGCGAGGGTGCCAGACCAGCGGCTTTGCGCAGGGCACTCGTCAGCTGCCGCAACGCGATGCGCGTCTTCTCCGACATGAGGCTGGCCGTGTTGGCGTTGCGCTGGGACTGGTCCTGATAATTGGGATCGCTGGACTTCAGGTAGGCGATGCGAGAGGCCTCCTCGACCTGCACCGGATGCGGCCTGAGGCCGGGAATGGTCGGGATGTTCATGTCGGTGTGGGCCACCGACATATAGGCGTGCCAGATCTGTGCGGGCAGGCTGCCGCCGGTGACGCGATTCATCGGGCGGAAGTCGTCGTTGCCGACCCACACGCCGGTGACGTACTTGCCGGTGAAGCCCATGAACCAAGCATCGCGATAACTGGAGCTGGTGCCGGTCTTGCCGACTGCGTGGGTGAAGGGCAATTGTGCCTTCTTTCCCGTGCCTTGCTCGACGACGGCCTGGAACAGTACGTTGAGGTCTTCGGCGACGCGCCGCTCGAACACCTGAGGAGCGGGCTTCTCGTCGCGCTGACGCGAATAGATCAGTTCGCCCTTGGAGTTGACGAGTTCCAGCACGGTGTAGGGCTTCACCAGCCTGCCGCCATTGGCGAACGTGGCCACGCCGCCGGTATGCTCCATCACCGTAACGCCGCCGTCGCCGAGCGCCATGGAGCAGGTCTTGCGGACCCCCGTGATGCCGAGCCGGTCGATCACATTCATCAGCTTGTCGCGCCCGACGGCGAACGAGAGTTCGGCGGCAGTGGTGTTGAGCGAGCGGGCGAAGGCTTCCGTCAGTGTTACTCGGCCGCCCCCGCCGTAGCCGCCGCTGTAGTTCTTCGGGCGCCAATTGCCGCAGGCGCGTGACGTATCGCGCACGAGCGTATTCGGTCGGTAGCCGTGCTCGAGGGCGAGGGCATACACATAGGGCTTGAACGACGAGCCGGGCTGACGGCGGGCCGACGTGGCGCGGTTGAACTGGCTGTCGCCGTAGTCGAGACCGCCGACCACGGCGCGCACGGCGCCGTCGGTTTCCATCGAGACGAGGGCACCAGAGGTTGCGCGTTGCGCGCGGCCCTCGTTGCGGATGGTGGAGATGAGCGCCTCGTCCGCCACCTTCTGCAGGGTGAGATCGACCGTGGTGCGCGCGGTTAGGATGAACTCGTTCTTCGAGCGGGCGATGCGCTGCACTTCCTCGAAGGCGAAATCCAGGAACCAGTCGGGGCTGGCGGTCTGCACCTTCTCGGCGATCTTGGCCGGGTTCAGACGGGCATGATGGACCTGTCCGGCGGTATAGAAGCCGGCTTCGACGAGGTTGGTCAAGACCTCGCTGGTGCGGGCGCGCGAGGCAGCCAGATCGACGTGGGGAGCATAGCTGGTCGGTGCCTTGAACAGGCCGGCGAGCAGGGCCGCCTCGGCCAGCGTCACGTCGCGGATCGATTTGTCGAAGTAGAATTGTGCGGCCGCTTCCACGCCGAACGCGCCGCCACCCATGTAGGCGCGGTCGAGGTACAGCTTCAGGATCTCGCGCTTGGTGTGCCGGGATTCCAGGAGGAAAGCGAGAAAGACCTCCTTGATCTTGCGCTGGATGGAGCGTTCCGGCGACAGGAACAGGTTCTTGGCGAGCTGCTGGGTGAGCGTCGAACCGCCCTGCACGACCGAGTTGTGCCGGAGGTTTTCCACAAGAGCGCGGAAGGTGCCGAGAAAGTCGACGCCATAGTGCTCGAAGAAACGGCGGTCCTCGGTGGCCATCGCCGCCTTGATGATCGAATCGGGGATCTCCTCGAGCGGCACCGCGTCGTTGTGCAGGATGCCGCGCTTGCCGATTTCGGTGCCGTTGCGGTCGAGGAACTTCACCGCGAACTGGCCGGTCAGGTACTTACTCTCGTCGAACTCCTGGAAGGCGGGCAGGGCGAGCGCATAGAGCAGGACGAGACCGCCGGCGCCCAGTGTGAGGGCTTCGCAGGCCAGTTCGTTGGCCAGACGCGTCCAGCCGGTGAGGCGGAAGCGGGCAAAGAAGCTGCTGCCGGCGTTCCAGATGTTGGCAATGCGCGTCCACGTCTCCGAGATCATCGAATCGATCTTGGAATCGAGTGAGAGCCAGTCGATGATGCGGTCGCGCCCGCCTTGCTTGAAGAACCAGTCGCTCAACGGCTTCGCCTCGTCGTGCAGCGCCTCGCTCAGGCCTCCGATGGGCGGCCAGCCTGCCAAGTGGTATGGCGTCGTGATTAGCTCAACCGGCGCCGAAGGGCCAGAGCCCATACACGTGGGCTGTGAGCTTGGGTCTGAATTGTGGTGATTTGCGCAACGGACGCAACCGGGCGGTTGGGCAAGGGAGACCACATAGGGGATGGGAGGCGAAGTGCGCGAGACAAGGAATGGGACCGAGGAGCCGGAGCCCTACTGGAAAACGAAGACGCTCGAGGAGATGAGCGCGGCGGAGTGGGAAGCGCTGTGCGACGGCTGCGGCCGCTGCTGCCTTCTGAAGCTCGAAGACGAGGACACGGGCGACGTCTACACGACGCGGCTCGCCTGCCGGCTCCTGGACATCGGCTCGTGCCGCTGCCGGGACTATGCGCGCCGCCACGAGGAAGTCAGCGATTGTCTGTCGATCGACGCCGAGAAGGTGCGCACGATCGCCTGGCTGCCGGCGACCTGCGGCTATCGCGTCGTCGCCGAGGGGCGCGAACTCGCCTGGTGGCATCCGCTGATCTCGGGCAGCGCCGAGACGGTGCACGAGGCCGGCATCTCGGTGCGCGCCAACGCCCGCTCGGAAACCGGCGTCGACCCGGAAACATTCTACCGCTACCTGATCGCCGATTTCGATGAGGCGTGAACAGGGTTATCCCCATGGGATCGCCCCGGGGTATCCTGGAGAGTTGACCTGAAGATAAAACATAAGTCATTGAAATAATTGCATTTTAAGTGTTTTTGCTATTGACGGCGCGACGCTGCTTTGGTACCTTTTCAATACGGGTGGCAAAGGGCGACAGGCCAGACGGGCAAGGCCGGGGCGGCGCACCATCCTCTTTCCGAAAAATCATCAGCAGGATGGGGCTTCATGTCGGTCGACGACACGACCTGGAGCGAGATCAGGCGTTGCTACGAGGCCGGCACCGAAAGTGCCGCAGCCATCGCGCGGCGCTTTTCGATCTCGGCCGAACGGATCTATCGCAGGGCCCGGCGGGAGGGTTGGGCCCGCAAAGGCTCGGCCTCAGGCCCTGCACCCCGCAAGCCGGAGAGCGCACCGGGCAAGGCTCGCAAGACAAGCAGAACCCGCGCGGACAAGCCGACCGCCGAGCCGGAACGGCCCGGAGGAAAGGCCCCCATGGTCGATCGGCTCTATCGCGCCATCGACGTCAAGCTCACACGATTGGAGGCCCGCATGAGGGCGCATCAGGAGACATCCGCCGCCGACAGCGAGCGCGAGGCAAGGGAGTTGGCCTCGATGATCCGCAGCTTCGAGCAGGTGAGCGAGCTGAAAGCCAACATCGCAGAGCGCGGAGCACGGCATGGTGAGAAAGCCTCCACCGTCAGCCCCGCCGATGCGGAGCGCATGCGCACAGAGATTGCGGAGCGTCTTGAGCGGCTGTTTGGCGGACGGCAGTCTGGCGCTCGCCCTGGCGGCGCTGAGTGACGCGGAGATCGCCGCAATCGTCCACGACTGGCAGGTCTGGGCGCGCGACGATCAGCTGGCCCCCGGTCAAACTCAGAACGGTCTCGCCTGGCGGGTCTGGCTCATCATGGGCGGGCGCGGCGCGGGCAAGACACGGGCAGGAGCCGAATGGGTGCGCGCGCAAGCCCTGGGACTGTGGCCAGCCCGCGAACCGGCTCTGCGCATCGCGCTCATCGGCGAGACGCTGATCGAGGCGCGCCGGGTGATGGTGGAGGGCGTGTCGGGTCTGATGGCGATCCATCCGGCCCATGAGCGCCCGCGCTTCGAGGCCTCGAAATTGCAGCTGGTCTGGCCCAACGGTGCCGTGGCGCAGCTGTTTGCCGCCGAGAATCCGGACGCCCTGCGCGGGCCGCAGTTCGCGGCCGCCTGGTGCGACGAGATCGCGAAATGGCGCAATGCCGAGGAGACCTGGGACATGCTGCAGTTCGGCTTGAGGCTAGGGACATCTCCGCAGATCGCGGTGACGACGACGCCGCGCCCGGTGCCGCTGCTATCGCAGTTGCTGGCCGACGAGACGACGGTCGTCAGCCGCTCGGCAACGGCAGACAACGCGATGAACCTGGCGCCCGCGTTCCTGGCTGAAATGGAACGGCGCTATGCCGGGTCGGCTCTAGGCCGGCAGGAGTTGCTGGGCGAATTGATCGAGGATGCCGACGGCAGCTTATGGCGGCGCGACTGGATCGAGGCGGGACGGCTCACGGCCGCGCCGCCGCTGGAACGGGTGATCGTGGCGGTCGACCCTCC
>JBGSQO010000497.1:0-2621 GCA_041738055.1 Filomicrobium sp. | reverse complement strand
CTGTCTTGAGGGTAGGGTTGCTAACCCCTTGATCCTCAAGCCAGGACACTTCCCACTCTGTTATCGCTCACCGATCTCGCCCACGACCGTCTCAGCGCACAACGGCACCCGCCTCAGGCTGGCGCGTAGCGCCTTCGTTCTATGGCCCGAGGGAGAAGTACGCCCACCGGCGCCGTGCCGACGCGATCTGGGGCATAGCTGCCATGTGGGGTACTTTGTCACGTCGTGTCCGTAGCTGGAGGAGAGCCGACCGCAGTCGCGTTACCGCAGCCCCCTCGGGTGCGCTGCGCACGTCGGATTTGCCTTGGGCTGCACGATATCGGTGGCAATGGGGAATGGGAAGCGTGGTGGACGTGGCGGCGGGTGCTCGGTTTCGCCGTCAGCGAACCTCTATGAGGCTCTCACCCGCCTCGATCGCTGTGACAATCTGAGGAAACACCTTGCTGAACCAGTCGATCAGCGCGGGGTTCGTGGAGTTGCCGACGCGCAGCCAACAAACCGCTGGCCCCAGCGGTGTTCGCGCTTTGAGACCCACGAAGTCGTCGTCCTTCGTCAAAAGGACTGCTGCCACAGCGCAGCAATGGCTCCAGATCGCACCGTCGTCAGCGGCGGCAAGTTGGATATCGACGACGTGCTGAGCCTCGTGCCCCTGTTCGCGCAGCCAACGCGCCAAGAGCGGAGGCAACTGCGCGTCGACGACAAAGCGCATAGCTTACTCGGCAGCAATGACATGCCGGCGCTCCGCCTCACGCGCGGCGTAGAGCAGAGCTGCGGTGATGTCCTCGTCCTCGAGATAGGGGTAGTCGCGCAGGATGTCCGCGCGGCTCGCCCCTGAGGCCAGCATCTCCAACACGTCGCTCACGCGAATGCGCAGCCCGCGAATGCAGGGACGGCCGCCGCACTGCGCCGGGTTGTGCGTGATGCGGTCCAGGGGTGACATCGGCTGGCGTCGTCCTGTTGTTGCGCTCATGAGCAAGCAGACTACCACGGAACGCCAGCAGGAGGCAGTGCCGCGTGGCGCTGAGTTTCGACGACGGTCGCTGCCCCACTTCCGTTTCAGGTGATCTCAGAGAAGCCATCCGCCCTGTAAACTCGGGGGCGGTCTGCCCAGAATGGCACACCATTCGGAATCGGAAGTGAGGTTTTTCACGCTCCGAAAATGCGCGTAGCCTGGGCCGCCGCTGCGCCGCTGCAGGGGCGGGGGGCTCGAGAGGGACCCGCGAGAGCGCACGGATACGGGTCCCTCCCAGCCGCGCGGAACTGCGGGTTACGCCCGACCGCGCACGCTCTGCAGAGACTTGGGGCGCCAAGGGGGCTTCCGCCGCATCACGCGCCATCGGCGCCGTGCGATCATCGGGCCGTGTCAGAGGGCATGAGTGATTTGGCGTGAAGCCACGGGGGGCTTGTCGGGCCGAGCCGGTCGTACTCGGATAGCGCCCGTGAGAGTGGCTCAATGGAGATGGCGAGCGGGTCGGTTCCCGCTCCATCGGCCAGAAACCGTTGTCCGGTCGCCAGATTCTCAACGTAGGCGGCAACGTAGTATTCACTGAGACCGGCGCGCTGGGCTGGGCGCAAAGCCCAGCGCCGATCAGGATCGGCAAGACGCAGGTATTCTAGTGATGCGCCACTACGGACCAGAGCCACAGCACCGACCGGGGAATAGTGATCGATCCACGCGCCAACAAGCTGCTCTCCGTCCCTAAGCTTCAGCGTCTGCAGCAGCTTCAGCATCTGCCCGGGAGAGACACCCACGAAGCTGGTCACGGGCTTCTCGCCCGACTGAAAATGCTTCCAGGCATAGTGCATCTGGGAGACTTCTGGGTCGAGATGCACGCGCGGCCAGCCGGTCAGCACAAAGCGGAAGCTCAAGCCGAAGCAGGACGGGCACTCCGCACGAAGCGTGTCCGCCAGCGTGTCGATTTCATTTGGCTCAAGGGGACGCCGAAGGGTGACGCGATACGTACGCCACTCGACCATGCTTCGCAGGTCAGGCGCCAACTTCCGTTCGCTGCTTTCGGTCTCCATTCGAGCAACGGCGGTCTGCCGCAACTGATCGGTCTGGTGAAGGGTCGAACTGATGGTCTGCTTGATCGCTGCCCGCCATTCGAGAGGCAGCAGGTCACTTGAAACAACGCGCAGAGCGACAAACACGACAACGGCGACCATGAAGGCTGCGAGCGTCAGGCCCCGTAGAATGCGTCCGAACCTGCCCATTCCGTCTCCGCCCTCATCATCCCTCGCGACTATATGTAGGCTGGCCGGCTTCAAGCTGCGTGTCGAGTGTCTCCGGCGGATGCGCGCATGAGAGTTTCGGCGATAGCGAAGCGGTAGCGAAGCGGTAGATCGTCGTCTTGCGGATGAGGCGCCCAGCGCGATCGTAGAGGCGCCGGTCATAGGCGACAGATACGCCCGGCAGCTTCTGCAGTGCGCCGAGGAACACCCGCCGTGGCGGCAGCGCGAGGCCCAGCGCTTCGGCGAAATCGTCCTCGGACAGGCACCAGACATCGTCGACGGTCCAGTCGCGGGCAAGCTCGTGCTCGTGGAGCCAGGCGAGGAAGGCGCTCGCGGCTTCATGGGCGGGGAGACGGCGGCGGGCGTCGTCGTCGGCAGGCTCGGGTGGC
>JBGSQO010000440.1:0-7907 GCA_041738055.1 Filomicrobium sp. | reverse complement strand
GCCCCTCCGCCCTGGGGTGGGCGCTGGCCTCCCCCTTGTGGACGCGGGGTCTGGGCCGCGCGCTGCTGCGGCTGCAGGGGGCGCGTCTCTTCGACGGCGGCCGCACCCGGCGCTGCGATCTTGCGCGACTTCTTCTTCTCCACCACCACAGCCTTGGACCGGCCATGGCTGAAATTCTGCCTGACGTGTCCGGACTCGACCGATCGCGGCAGGCTGAGCTTGCTGCGCTCGCCCGCGGCCTTGGTCTTATCGGCGGAGTCCTTAGTTTCGGTCATTCGGTATCCGTTCAAAACTCTTCAGTCGTTGGAGTGGGCTTCATACGGCGAAATGCCCGGCATTTCACCTGAAACCACGAGTATCGCATCGTCAAAGCGTCGCAACCGGCCAAAGCCGGTCGAGCGGACGCCGACGATCTCGGCGAGGAGACGAGCCGCATGATCTCAGATCGCCGATCCCAGATCGCGGGTTACGAATCGCTGCCGAGCGGGATGTCATCGGCCGCGGCCTCAACCGCCGGTCCCAGGTCGGGAACACCCGACCTGAACCTTGCGAGGCGGTGAGCCTCTGCAATGTACCGTCTGGTCGCTCCGCCAGCCTTCAACCCAGCATGTACCACATTCTGCCGCCCTAAGGCCAAGCCCAATTCATCGAGCCCAAAGACTTCGACAACAACAGGCCGCAGGCCACGAGCCTCAGTAATGGCGACGTACTTGCGTCGGAGCTTGTCGCGACCGCCCTCTGCAGCGTCCCTGGCCTCGGTCAGGCAGGCCGCCTGGCCCTGCTCGATCAGATGCTCGACCTTGTCATAGCCGGCCACCACGAGCCCGGCCTTGTTGGCCAGAGCCAAGGCGGACATCGTCCGCTCCACCATCAGCCGCTCGACGAGACCGGCCAGATCCTCCGGCAGACGCACCTTCCGTTTGAGACTGCGGGCGAACGGATTGGTCCGCTGCGCCTTCTCCAGGCTCATCCGGTCGGCGGTGATCCATACCCCGCGGCCCGGCAATTTCTCGGCGAGATCGGGACAGATCACGTCGTCGGGCCCGGCCACGAAGCGGATCATCTCCTCGCGGGCACGCTCGCGACGATTGAGCGCACACGTGCGGGACGCTTCCTCTTCTTCTCGTCGAGCCATATCGTATCCCGGAAGCGCCCGCGCAAGGTGAGCCCTTCGCTCAGGCCTTGCCCTCGGGCTCCTCGCTGCTGTGAACTTCGGCCTCATTGTCGCCGTCAGTGCCGACGGAGTCCGCGTCGGCGGCCTCTGCCTCCTCGGCAAAGCCCTCCTCCTCGTAGCCTTCGTCCGGCTCGCCCTCGGGCTCCGGTTCCGCCTCGATCCATCCGGCCTGCACACGCGCCGACATGATCAGCGCTTCGGCCTCCTGGCGGGAGACCTCCATGCTCGACAGGATGCCGGTGTGGCGCACGGCGTTGGTATCCTTGTCCTTCTTGCGCTCCACCCAGCCGACGAGGTCGTCGGTAGCGCAATCAGCCAGATCCTCCACCGTCTTGATGCCGGCCTCACCGAGCACGACCATCATCTGCGTCGTCACGCCCGGCACGCTGGCCATGTCGTCGGCCACGCCAAGATCGCGCCGCTTCTGGTCGCGCTCGGCCTCGATGCGATCGAGATATTCCCGCGCCCGGCCCTGGATGGCTTCCGCCATGTCCTGGTTGAAGCCCTCGATCCCTGAGATCTCGTCGAGATCGACGTAGGCGACCTCCTCGACCGAGGTGAAATTCTCGGCCGCCAGCAGCTGCGCGATGGTCTCCTCGACGTCGAGGCGCTCCATGAACATATTGGAGCGTTCGGTGAATTCCTTCTGGCGGCGCTCGCTTTCCTCGGTCTCGGTCAGGATGTCGATATCCCAGCCGGTGAGCTGGGAGGCCAGCCGCACGTTCTGGCCGCGCCGGCCGATGGCGAGCGACAGCTGGCTCTCGGGCACGACCACCTCGATGCGCTCGCTGTCCTCGTCGAGCACCACCTTGGAGACCTCGGCGGGCGCCAGCGCGTTGACCACGAACTCGGCCGGCTCTTCGCGGAACTGGATGATGTCGACCTTCTCGCCCTGCAACTCGTTGACGACGGCCTGCACCCGCGAGCCG
The DNA here is from genome assembly GCA_041738055.1 of Filomicrobium sp. GTDB lineage: Bacteria > Pseudomonadota > Alphaproteobacteria > Rhizobiales > Hyphomicrobiaceae > Filomicrobium. The sequence continues at coordinate 5,804 of JBGSQO010000440.1, read as the reverse complement.
CGCATACCGACGCAGGCGCCGACCGGATCGATGGACGTGTCGCGAGAAATGACCGCGATCTTGGCGCGGCTGCCGGGATCGCGCGCCACGGCCTTGATGACGACGATGCCGTCGTAGATTTCCGGCACTTCCTGGCGGAACAGCTGCGCCATGAACTCCGGCCGCGCCCGCGACAGGAAGATCTGGGGACCACGCTGCTCGGGGCGGACGTCGTGGATATAGGCGCGCACGCGGTCGCCGTAGCGGAAGTTCTCGCGCGGGATCGTCTCGTCGCGGCGGATGATGCCCTCGGCGCGGCCCAGGTCGACGATCACGTTGCCGTACTCGACGCGCTTGACTGTGCCGTTGATGACCTCGCCGATGCGATCCCTGTACTCCATGAACTGCCGCTCGCGCTCGGCCTCGCGCACCTTCTGCACGATGACCTGCTTGGCATTCTGGGCCGCGACCCGGCCGAAATCCAACGGCGGCAGCGCCTCCACCAAGGTATCGCCGATTTCGGCGTCGGGCTTGCGGCGGCGCGCCTCCGCCAGCGTCATCTGCTGGTGGTCGCTCTCGACGACGTCGACAACCGTGACAACGCGCGTGAGGCGCGTCTCACCGGTGCGCGGATCGATCTCGCAGCGGATGTCGTTCTCCGAGCCATACCGCGACTTCGCCGCCTTCTGGATCGCGTCTTCCATTGCCTGGATGACGATCATACGGTCGATCGATTTCTCGCGCGCCACGGCATCCGCGATCTGCAAGAGTTCGAGCCTGTTGGCGCTGATGCCGGCCATTGCCATGGGCTTTAGTCCTCCACGTCCATCTCGTCGCCGTCTCCAGGCGCATCCTCTGCACCCTCCGGCCTATTCTGCTTCGACTTCTTGGCCCGCGCGAGGGCCTCCCGGATCAATTCGTCGGTGAGGACGAGCTTGGCCTCGGCAATAAGCCGGACCGGCAGACCGATCACGGTCGGACCCAGCTGCGGCAACTCCACCTCGACCAGCGCTTCGCCGTCCTCGAACCCTTCGAGCTGGCCGCGGAAGCGCTTCCTCCCGTCGATCATCTCGCTGAGTTCGATCTTCGCCTCGTAGCCCGCCCAGTCCTCGAAGTCCGACGGCCGAACCAGCGGCCGGTCGATGCCGGGTGAGGAGACCTCGAGCCGGTAGGCGCTCGAGATCAGATCGTTGACGTCGAGGATCGGCGACACCTGCCGCGAGATCGCCTCGCAGTCCTCGATGGTCATCGAGCCGTCCGGCCTCTCGGCCATAATCTGTAAAATCACGCCATCGCGCCCGCCGATCGACAGCCTGACGAGCCGATAGCCGAGATCCTCGATCACGGGCTCGATAATGGCTGCGATCTGGGCTGCCAAGCCTGTCTCGCGTATGAAGCGTTCGCGCGACGCGCCGCTTTCGCCCGTCACTCAAAACCCTCGCCGATGTGGTGGTTGAGCTCGACCTTGGAAGATCCAAGAACTCAAAACAAAAAGAGCGGACCCAGAGGGCCCACTCCCAGAGTTGAGATGATCATGAGCACCTGAAAGCTACGTGAATGTGACGGCCCTGGCAAGCCCGTCATGAAGAATTTTTCCGCAGGGTGTGCGCGGCCCGGCGGCATCCCGCTTCATGGCGCGGCACTCGTCCGTCGAAAGCACAAAAAATAGCCGCGTCGACCCTCGCGGATCGCCTTCTGCTCATAGCGCGTCTGCGGCCAGTCGGCCGGGCGCACGCGCCAGTCATCCGGGCCTTCGGCCAGCCAGCGAAAGCGCGGCTCGGCAGCGAACGCGATCATCATGGTGCGCAGGTAGTCGCCGATGTCGGTGGCCACCCGCAGTTCAGCACCCGGACGCATCACGCGAGCAAGCTCCGCCAGCAACGGCCCCGAGACGAGCCGGCGCTTGACGTGCCGCTTCTTCGGCCAGGGGTCGGGGAACAGCACGAACGCCCGATCAATCGCGGCGTCCGGCAGACATCTGAGCAGGGGGCGCGCGTCGTCGGCGTGGAGCCGGACGTTATCGAGGCCCTTGTCCTCGATGCCCGTCAGAGCCTTGACGACCCCGTCCTCGAACGGCTCGCAGCCGATGATCCCGACATGGGCGTTATGCTCGGCCTGCCAGATGAGATGCTCGGCGCCCCCGAACCCGATCTCCAGCCACACCGCCTCGACCGGGGCCGCAAACAACCCTGTCAACGGCGCCGCAATCGGGCCGTCGGCCAGCATGGCGAGCCGCGGCAACACCTCCGCCATCAGGCGGGCCTGTCGCGGACTGAACGCCCGCCCGCGCCTGCGCCCGAACGAGCGCAGCTCGCGCCCAGTCACTGCGTCACTCTCGTCGCCGTCGTCTTCGATCATCGCCAAGAGCTGCCCATCTCCACACGAAAGCGGCTCCAAACGAAAACGGCCGCGCTCATCGCACGGCCGCCGTCGTTGCGCCTTCTGAACCGCCTCAGGCGATGGCCTTCTTCAGCTGGTCGGCGATGTCGGTCTTCTCCCAGGAGAAGCCGCCCTCGGCGTCCGGCTCGCGGCCGAAGTGGCCGTAGGCGGAGGTGCGGGCGTAGATCGGCTTGTTCAAGTCGAGATGGCTGCGGATGCCGCGCGGGGTCAGATCCATCACCTGCGGGATGGCCGCCTCGATGGCTGCCTCGTCGACCTTGGCCGTGCCGTGGGTGTCGACATAGATCGACAGCGGGCGGGCGACGCCGATGGCATACGACAGCTGGATCGTGCAGCGGTCGGCCAGGCCAGCGGCCACGACGTTCTTGGCCAAATAGCGCGAGGCATACGCCGCCGAACGGTCGACCTTGGTCGGGTCCTTGCCGGAGAACGCGCCACCGCCGTGGGGAGCCGCGCCGCCGTAGGTGTCGACGATGATCTTGCGGCCGGTCAGTCCGCAGTCACCATCCGGACCGCCGATATAGAAGGCGCCCGTCGGGTTGATGTGCCAGGCGGTCTCGTTCGAGATCCAGCCCTCCGGCAGGGCGGCCCGCACGAACGGCTCGACGATATCGCGCACCTGCCGCGACGACAGGTCCTTCACGATGTGCTGGTGAGAGACGACGATAGCGGTCACGCCGACCGGCTTGCCGTTCTCGTAGCGGACCGTGACCTGGCTCTTGCTGTCGGGGCCGAGCTTGGCGGCTTCGCCCTTGCCCGACTTCCGCGCGGCGGCCAGATCGGCCAGAATGCGATGTGAGTAGTAGATCGGCGCCGGCATCAGGACGGGCGTTTCGTTGCACGCGTACCCGAACATAATGCCCTGGTCGCCCGCGCCCTCTTCCTTGTTGGTCGGCTGCCTGGCGTCGACGCCCGCGGCGATGTCGGCCGACTGGCCGTGCAGCAGCACCTCGATGTTGGCGTTGGCCCAGTGGAAGCCATCCTGCTCGTAGCCGATGTCGCGGATCGCCTTGCGGGCGACGTCCTGGATCATGGCGACGGTCACCGACGGCGCGGTGTTGGAATACTCCCCGGCGACGATGACGCGCTGGGTCGTTGCCATGGTCTCGCAAGCGGCCCGGATGGCCCAAGGGTCGAGACCAGCGCCAAGGCTCTCGCGATAGAACAAGTCGACGATCTCGTCGGAGATGCGATCGCAGACCTTGTCGGGATGACCCTCGGAGACCGATTCGCTCGTGAAGAGATAAGATGTACGTGCCAAGCTGGCCCCCTTTTGAGGTAACGAGAACGGGCGGGAAAGTGGGCCGCGTTTTGGCAAGGAAAGCCGCGGGGGTCAAGGTCGCCGCTCGGACCTTGCCCCCTTCGTCCATGCGACACGGCACCTTTCCGTCGGTTCATACCGTCCCGCCGATGTTTCGACTCTGCGCCTGTTTGGTCGGCGGGCCGGTATTGTCTCTTGTTTGCGCCTTCCGACACTCGTTCCGAGAGCCGGCCGGAAGGCGCGGTATATCGAGAGGTACGTCACGCCTACTGCGGGTCGGTTCAGTCGGTCCCGGCCTCCCCGGCCAGCGAGCGGACGAGATCGACGATCGCCCGGCGCACGCGCGCGTCCGCCACCCGGACGAAGGCCTTGTTGAGTTCGAGACCTTCCCGCGTCGACAGGAAATCGAACACGTAGCTGTCACCCGAGCGCTCGGCGAACCCGACGAGCCCATCCGACACCTGACCGGGGGCTTCCTCGTAGAAGAATTGCACAGGCACGCCCAGCACCTGAGACAGATCGAACAGCCGACTGGCGCCGATTCGGTTGACGCCCTTTTCGTACTTCTGGACCTGCTGGAAGGTGAGCCCCAGGTGCTCGCCGAGCTTCTCCTGGCTCATGCCGAGCAGCATGCGCCGCAGCCGCACCCGGCTGCCGACATGGATATCGATGGGGTTCGGCCGACGCGCGTTGCGCTCCTCGGCGACCGCGCCATCCTGTTCGTCTTTTGCACCCATGCGTCTCTCCACACCTCTCCCCGAAGGCCCGCAGCGACAATCCGCAAGCCTAAGATGCAAGCCTGATATGCGTCAACCTGCCGGTGCAAAGGCGGCACGCCCCCGGTTCGCCCCAGGCCGTTCAACGTCAGCACACCAACATTTGGCGAAGCACATTATCCCCGACGCTGAGAAATCGAAAATAGCGCTGCAACAGCAGAAAGATAGCCCATCAGCATAACTATAAAACAGTTTTCACCAAAACGCGCATAAAGCGGCAACTGCGCGGGTTTGGGCAGGCTGGAATCAAGTGCGCCACGTACATTCAGTCCTAGGGATGTGACAATCCGGCCATAGGGATCGATGACCGCCGACACGCCGTTGTTGGCTGAGCGGACGAGCGGCAGCCCTTCCTCGACGGCGCGCACACGCGCCTGATGCAGGTGCTGGAGCGGTCCGGTGGTATCGCCGAACCAGCCGTCGTTGGTGATGTTGATCAGCACGCCCGGCCGCTCGGTGCCCTGTACGACAGCGCCGGGAAAGATCGCCTCATAGCAGATCAGCGGTCCAACCGGCGGAAGCCCCGGCACATTGAGCAGCGGGCGGGGTCGCGTGCCGGTGGCAAAGCCCCCGCGCAGACGCGTCAACGATTCGAGCCCGATCGCCTCCAAGGTCTGCTGCAACGGCAGGTATTCGCCGAACGGCACGAGGTGGATCTTGTCGTAGAGCGCGGCCAGCCCGCCCCCGAGACCGAACACGAGCAGCGAGTTGTAGACACGCCGTGGTGGCGGTTTCGACGGTTCGACCCGGTCGCCGGTCTGCGAATTCTCGATGCGCAAGGCTCCCGCCAGCAAGTAGGTCCCGACCGGCAGCAGCTTGCCGATTTCCTCCAGCGCAATCGGCGTGGCCAGTGGCAGGAACGGCATGGACGCCTCCGGCCAAACGACGGCCGTCACCCCTTTCAGTTCGTCTCGTTCGCCCGAAGCGTTCTGGCGCGAAAGGCTCAGGTGATCGGCAAAGATCTGGCCCTGCTTGTCGGCGGCCCACTTGTCGGCCTGCGGCACGCTCGGCTGTACGAGCCTCAGCATGACACCCGGCACGGTCGGGGCAGGACCGGCGGGCAGCACGGCGAGCCCGTAGCCGTACAGCAGCACGAGCGGCGCGACAGTCATGAGCCCGAGCCTCCGCCAGGAGCCTCTATCCGCCAGCACGACCAGCGGCGCGGCCAGGATCGAAACGGTCAGCAACGTCAGGCCGTAGATGCCGAACAGTCCGGCCGCTTGCATGAGAGCGCCGGGCGCGGCCAAGGCATAGCCCAGCGTATTCCAGGGAAAGCCCGTGAAGATATGCCCGCGCAGGTATTCACCGACCCCGAAGGCGATCGCCAGCATCAGGACGCGCGCCGCCCCGGCCGGCCACCAGACCCGGGCCGCAGCCGCCAGGCCCGC
>JBGSQO010000471.1:0-3325 GCA_041738055.1 Filomicrobium sp. | reverse complement strand
TAGGCATTGCCGGTCTGGTAATAGGCCGTGCAGACGGCGGTCGAGATGGTGAAGCCGGGGGGCACGGGCAGGCCGAGGTTGGCCATTTCGGCGAGGTTGGCCCCCTTGCCGCCGAGCAGATCCTTCAAGGCTGCCGAGCCGTCGGTGCGGCCGCACGCGAAGAGGTAGACCTGCTGCGGGGGCGTTGCTGCCGTCGGTGCCGTCATGGGTCGGGTCCTCCTCGAAGTCGTCTAAGGATCGGAAAAGTGCGGCTCAGCTATCGCAAGCGGCGACAACATCGAATGATTTCGCGCAAAGGGCAAATAGCACTACAGTAGGGCACGTTGTCCCGATATGCCGACCTTCCCGCCCCCTCCCACCACTCCGAAATTGCCGAGCGTCCACTGATGACCGCTGCTGCCCTGCCCGCCGTCCTGAAGTCGATCGATGCCGCCCACGAGGCCGGCCTCGCCCGCCTGTTCGAGTTGCTGTCGATCCCGTCCGTCTCGACCGACCCGGCTTACGCCGGGCATTGTCTGGCTGCGGCCGAGTGGTGCGCCAAGACGCTGTCGGACCTGGGCTTTACCGCTGATGTCCGCAAGACGACCGGGCACCCGATGGTCGTTGGCCATTACCGGGGGGGCAATAGCGAGACGGGCAACGGCCAAAAGCGCCCGCACGTCCTGTTCTACGGCCATTACGACGTGCAGCCGCCCGAGCCGCTCGACCTGTGGAAGAGCCCGCCGTTCGAGCCGCGGATCGCCACCGACAAGGTCAACGGCAAGGTGATCGTCGCGCGGGGCGCCGAGGACAACAAGGGCCAGCTCATGACCTTCCTCGAGGCCGTGCGCGGCTGGCGCGAGGCGGCCGGCGAGCTTCCCATCGATATTTCCGTTCTAATCGAAGGCGAGGAGGAGTGCGGCTCGCCGTCGCTGCCGGGTTTCCTCAAGAAGCATGGCCGCGAGATCACCGCCGACTATGCCCTCGTCTGCGACACCGGCCAGTGGGACAAGGATACGCCCGCCATCACCACCATGCTGCGCGGGCTGGCGGCCACCGAGGTCGTCATCCGGGGCGCATCGCGCGACCTGCACTCGGGTCTCTACGGGGGGCTCGCGATCAACCCGATCCGCGTGCTGACGCAGATCTGCGGGGCGATGCATACGGGGAAGGGCAAGGTCGCCGTGCCGGGTTTCTACGATGGCGTGCAGAAGCCGTCGAAACAGCAGATTGCGCAGTGGAAAGAGATCGGGTTCGAGGCCGCCGCCATGCTCGACCCCATCGGGTTGAGCGAGCCGGCCGGCGAACAGGGGTTCTCGGCACTGGAACAGCTGTGGGCGCGCCCGACGCTGGAGTTCAACGGCATCACCGGCGGTTATCAGGGCGTCGGCTCCAAGACCATCATCCCGGCCGAGGCCTCGGTGAAGATCACCTGCCGTCTCGTCGCTGGCCAGAACCCGGAGGCCGTCATCGAGGCCGTGCACGCGTTCGTGCGGGCCAGGGTGCCAGCCCAATGCAAGGTCGAGTTCAAGGGCTCGCATGGCTCCGGCGCCATCGCCTTCGATACAGGAACCGCTGCGATGCAGGCGGCAGCTGGAGCCCTGACGCAGGAGTGGGGCCGCCCGGCGGTGCTGATGGGCTGCGGGGCTTCGATCCCGATCGTGACCTCCTTCAAGTCGGCGCTGGGCATGGACAGCCTGATGATCGGCTTCGGGCTGGAGGACGACCGCATCCATTCCCCGAATGAGAAATACAACGTGAAGAGCTTCAAGAAGGGCGCGCGCAGTTGGGCCCGCATCCTGGCAGCACTCGCGGAGGTTTGAGGCCCGTTGCGAAAACACCTCTGGCCGCCTGAGGCTTGCGGACGGCCGATGTTGCCTTATGGTGCGTGCGCGGCGGACCTGGCGCAACCGCGACCGCCGCAGTGTCGAGCAAGGATGAGAGAATGGGAATGCTGACCCGACTGCCGCGCGTTCGTCTTGTTGCCGCGCTCGCCGCGATCCTGGCCCTGGGTGCACTGTCGAGCCCTGCGGACGCACAGCGCGCCGATGGCTATGACAACGATCGCAACGGGGACCGCAGAAGGCCGTCGCAACAGACCCGCTCCGACGTGCCGGGTGATTTCGATTATTACACGCTCGTCTTGTCCTGGAGCCCGACCTACTGCGCGTCGCGGCCCAAGTCGGACCGGGCCGACCGCGACGACCGCCAGTGCGATCTGAACGCCAAGGGCCGCCCCTACGCGTTCGTGCTGCACGGGCTTTGGCCTCAGTATAACCGCGGCTTCCCGGATCGCTGCTGGACCCGCGAGAAGCCGTTCGTGCCGAGGCCCACCATCGACCGCATGCTCGACATCATGCCGAGCCCGGGCCTCGTCATCCACGAATACAAGAAGCACGGCACCTGCTCGGGGCTGGCGGCGGACGCCTATTTCGATCTGGCCCGCAAGACCTACGGCAAGATCAAGATCCCCAAGCGCTTTATCGAGCCGCCCGAGCCGCAGATGGTCGGCCTCGATCAGGTCGTCGACGAGTTCATCGCGGAAAATCCAGGCCTCAGGCCGGATATGCTGGCGGTGTCCTGCGGTGGCGCGGGTAATCGTCTGCGCGAGGTTCGCATCTGCTTCTCCAAAGCTGGCGACCTGCAGCCCTGCGGGAGCAACGAGAACCAGCGGCGCATGTGCTCGGCCGCGCGGCTGTTTGTGCCGCCGGTGCGCGTCTCCGCCAAGCCCGGCGCGGGCAGCGACTGGCTTCCCGGCCCGAAGTGAGTGTCGACGCTGACAGGAGACGGGGCGCGCAACTTGGCTTACGCCAAGTGGGGCCAGCCCCAGACCCCATCGGGGGCCGGAAGCCCCCGAACCCCCTCCTTTTTTATGACTCCAAGTCGGAAAAGAGGGTGGGTCCGGGAGGTCTCCTCCCGGGCGGGTCGTAGGGCGGCAGCCCTACTTCGCGAAGCGAACCTGTCGCGTCTACTCCTTGCGCACCTCAACCGCCTCGGCGTCTAGGGCGTAGCCGGTTTCGGCGAGCCCCGTAAAGGTCGTGGCGGCCTTTAAAGTGCCGGTCACGTAGACCGGGTCGAACTCGCCCTGGATGGCGACGGGCGTGGTGGTCTTCACGTAGACGATCTGGTTGGCCGGCGGCGGCGGCACGTGGATACAGGCGCCCACGAACGGCACCAGCAGGAACTCGCTCACCTTGGCGGCCTGGAAGTCGAGCGGTACGACATAGCCGCCGAGCTTGACGCGCTGGCCGTCAAGGGCGGCGATGACGGGGGCCGGGGCCGCACTCTTGCGTGCCGTCGTGCGGCTCATCCACTTGCCTTCGGGGATCGGCTCCGGGGGCGGGAT
>JBGSQO010000389.1:0-6625 GCA_041738055.1 Filomicrobium sp. | reverse complement strand
CCCGCCGCCACCGAAGCACCGACCATGAGCGGCCCGGAACGCCTCAACGACCTCAAGCGCCGTCTGGCCGCTCGCCGCGCCGACCGTGTCGACCAGGTGAGCGACGAATTCCGGAAACTGTCCCGCGAAATTGCCCGCGTGCGCGAGGAGGTGGAGAGCGCCGGCACCGATCTCTCCGGTCGGCTGGACGCCAACGAGCGCCTGCGCAAACTGATCGAAAAGCGCCGCAGCCTGCGCCAGGACGTCGAGCAGGCCTTCCCGGATCTGCCCGAGATCACCCGCGCCAGCCGCTTCCGCGAGCGCTTCCTGGCGATTGGTGGCAAGCCCTGCCCGAACCATTCGCTGTGCTATGCCGGCACCAGCCCGACGCTGAACAGCCAGCTGCTCTATCACGTCGTCACCGACGAGGTGGCGGCCATGACGCTGGACGGCCAAGGTGATCTCGGCGCCTGGGGCTTCATCCTGCGCTCGATGGTGCCCATCCTGCTGGTGCCGATGGCGTTCATGGCGGTGGCCGTCCTGCTCGTCTACCTCGTGCAGTTCATCGCCGGTTTCGTCAGTCTGTTGTTGAGCCGCTGGCTCGATCTCGTCACCTGGGACGAGGTCAAGCGGTCAGCCTTCGGCAACGACGCCGAGGCCGAGGTGGCGCTCGGTGCTGCCGGCGGGCCGATCTGGATGATGCGCGAAATCGACTACCTGCCGCCCGAGGTCGCCCGTCCGATCTCCGAGCAAAGCGACCGCGAGATGGCCCTGTCGGTCGCCAAGATCCGCGCAACGCTGAGCGAGATCGTCCTATCGGAAGCCGATGCCGGCGGCACAGCCGGGTTCTCCAGCCTGCTCACCTGGCGCGAGTTGATCCACACGTCCTACTTCGACGTGCCGGCCTTTGTTCGTCTCGTGGCGCTGGCCATCTCGGATACAGACGGTTTCGATGCCTCCGACCGCCTCAAGGCTGATCCGTCGACCTTCAAGGCCCGGCAATGGCTCGCCAGCCTGCCGACCAAGCCGGCCGGCTCAGCCCCTGCCGCCATGCGGGCGTGATGCGGACCCGTCCAGGGGCGCGCTGTGAGTGCGGCCAGAGCCAAGTGAAGGCGGGGGGCGTTGCCCCCTCGACCCCCACCAAGGGCTTAGCCCTTGGAACCATCACCGGGAGTTTGGGGCACGCCCGTCGCCCAGGCGCATGTAACCGGAGCGATCCCCTGCGCGGGTCCCATACGCGCCTTCCGGCCCGCTCTCGGAACGAGTGTCGGAAGAAATCGCACGGCCCTCACCGCTCCGCGAGCTTACCCACGCGCCACATCTCCTCCTGCACCCGGATATCGGCAAGCATGCGGTCGATGAGCAGGCAGGTGCGCTGGAACAGGTCCGAGCCGACCCGATAATCGGCGGGCGCGAAGAAGTCGATACGGCCGGCCTTGAACAGATCGACGCACTTCTTGCGCGCCTTGCCCGGCGGATAGACCGCGATGGCGTGCCCACCGTTCTTGCGCATGACCGTCATCGACGGCACGTCGGTATCGCCATCGCCGAAGTAGATCATGTTGGAGAACGGGATCGGCCGCTCGCCCTCGGCCATGTGCTGGTTGATGGTCTCGCCCAGGTTCTCGATGCCCTTGTTGATGCGGAACAGGTACTGGGTCTTGCCGGTGTCGGTTATCACCCGCTTGGGGTAGGGCAGATCGTAGGCCTCGAACCAGTATTCCGAGGCGAACACGTTGTGGAAGCGGTGGTAGATCGGCGTGCCCTCGACGATCTCCGTCAGCCCCGACGACACGAGATAATGGCGCAAGGTCACGCCGTTGCTCTCGGCCCTGATCCGCACGTACTCCTCGATGGCATCGAACCACTCCATGACACCGGCGAACAGTTCGACCTGCGCGCCCTGGGCCACGAGATCCGCACGGTCGATGCGCACGCCCGCCGCCTTCGCCTTCTTGTAGAGCAGGTGCATGTAGGTGATGAGCGGATCGGCGCCGTGCTCCTTGGCCAGCCGGTTGCTCTCGGCCCAGAACTCCTCGGGGTCGATGCCGATCTGGGGCAGGAAGGCGTATTCCTGCATAGGCCGCGGCGACAGCGTGCCGTCGAAGTCGTAGACCAGTGCGATGGTCTTTTTGGTGAAGCCGGACTTCGCCGGACGCGGGGTGCGCGGCTCCGGCACCTCCTGCGTATCGCTTTCGCTCGGAGCACGACGAGCGCTCCGCCGCGCGGCTACCTTCTCGACCATGTCCCGCCCCTTCATCGTGGATGATACCGACCCGCAAAAGTTGTGACCCACCTCTCGGTAGGCCACGCCTTCCGGCCGGCTCTCGGAACGAGTGTCGGAAGGCGCAAAAAAGGGTCATACCGTCCCGCCGACCCAGGAGCCTCAGAGTCGAAACATTGGAGGGACGGTATGAGTTGCAGGGACCTTCTCTGATTCGCACGGCTCAGTTAAGGCGATGCGCGGAGTGAGCAGGGGAGGAGGGAGCGCGGCCAATTGCCTGCACTCCCACTCCCACTCCCTACTCCCTCAGCTCCGACAGCTGCCGTCGCCGCAGCAGCCGTCCTTGCCGCCGTGCGCGTGGTGCTCGTGGCCGTGGTTATGATCGTGGTCGTGCTTATGACCGCCGCCGCCACCGCAGCAGCCGCCACCGTGGGCGTGGTCGTGGTCGTGATCATGCGAATGGCTGTGTGCGCCACCGCCGCAGCAACCACCACCGCTGTGGTCGTGCTCATGCTGGTGGACCTCGTCAGGATCGACCAGGGCTGCGTGCAGCAGCCGCTCGATGGCCAGCGACGTCTCGCGCGGGGCCTCAGGGTGCTCGACCAGCATGGCCATGATCTCGGAGGCGAGCCGAATGTCGGAGGCTTCGCCCAGATAATGCCGACGGACGCGGCCCTGGCGGTCGAGCACCAGCACCGACGGCGTGCCGCGCAGTTCATAAGCCTCCATCGTCGCGGTCAGTTCCTGGCCGGGCACGATCTTGTCGATGGCGATGGGGAACAGCAGGCCATGCTCGGCCGCGAACGCCTCGATCTTTTCCTTGGTCTGCGCTTCCGGGTTCTCGAACGCCGTGACGAGACCGAGCACCACGACCTGGCGCGGGTCGAAGTTCTCGGCGACACGCTGCGCCTGCGGGATGCCGTGGCCGAGCGAGCCCTTGCAGCCGGGCTGGAAGGTGGCGATGACGACGACGCGACCCTTGAGGTCGGCGAGCGTCGGCGCCTTCATGGTATTGATCCAGGTCTCGACGGTGAACTCTGGCGGGTTTTCGGGATCGAGCATCGGGGGTCCTCGCGCTGACGGTGGCCCTTTGCCCACCGGTCTCAAGTCACAAGGCTTGACACAAAACGCCCATCGGGCACAACGCCACTCTTCGACACATGAGCGTGTCGCGAGCTTGCTTCGCAAACAGGGCTGCCGCCCTGTACCCGCGTCAGGGGACACCCCTGACAGCCCCGTCTTTTCCGACCTAAAGTCACAAAGGAGGCGGGGGTGTGGGGGCGAACCCCGCTCGCGAAGCGATTTGCTGGCCTAGGAGACAACGGCTCCGATGATGACGACGACCTTCGCCCCCACCGAGGCCCGCGCCCGCCTGATCGAGATCGTTCGCGCCCGTTCCTACCGCTACGGCACGGAGATCACGCTCGCATCGGGGCGAACGTCGCTGTTCTACTTCAACATGAAGCCGACGATGCTGCATCCCGAGGGCGCCTACCTGATCGCCCGGCTGGTCCTCGACACCCTTGCCGACATCGAGGTGGACATGATCGGCGGACTGGAGATGGGCGCGGTGCCGCTGGCGTCCGCGGTCGCTGCCGTCAGCCCGACCGTCGGCCGCCCGATCGCGGCATTCTTCGTGCGCAAGGAGGCCAAGGGCCACGGCACGAAATCGCTGATCGAGGGGCTTGCCGCCGGCGAGAGCCTTGCGGGCAAACGCTGCGTGATCATCGAGGATGTGACGACGACGGGCGGCTCGGCGATCAAGGCGGCCGAGATCGTCAAGGCGGAGGGCGGCGGGGTCGTGCGCGTTATCACCATCCTCGACCGCCAGGAGGGCGCGACCGAGGCCTTCGCCAGCGCCGGCCTGCCGTTCCAGGCGATCCTCACGCGCGGGGATTTCCGGCCTGGCGAATGACCGTTAGCGCCATCGTCTTGCAGAGCAATTTCGATTCACACTTAAAGGAGCCTTAAGAGCTTCCGTGTAGCACCTAGATGGCCGCGCGATCTGGCGGTGATCTCAGGGAGCTATGCGGTCCGATGGCCATTGCAGTGCGGAAGATCTTTGCTGACGTCGACGAACTGGCGGCACGATTCGTGTTTTCAGGCGATGCGGCCTCCTTCAATCCTCTCGTCGACGGGCACGAGGCGTCCGCTTCTCTCGGCGGGTTGACGGACGCCGAGGCGGGGTTCGAGACCAGCGACGAAACAAATTCGGGCTTTGGCGGGCCTGCCGCGTCCGTCGATGAGGGCGACGCGCGCTTTTCTTACCCGAAGAGCGACCTTATGGTTTGCCTTCCCTACTTCCCAGACGGCGACAAGGACGCCTCCGATGGCCGGCTCGTCTCGCGTCCGTTCGATCCTGAATGGCGCGATAAGGCCAACGGTTGGGTGCCCCCGGATCCGCCGTACGAGTTGGCCGATACCGACGACGCCATCGACATCGGCGACGACATCGAAATCGACGACGAGACGGTCGACGTTTCGGACGCCCTTGATGAGGTCGATACCAGCGACTTCGATGCGAGCCCGTTCAACGTCGAGGACGGTGATGATCTCGTGAGAACGTGCGGGCCCGACGGCGGCGCGTACCCGGGTGGTGAACCGCCCATGATCGCCGTCTGCGACTTCGCACCCTTGATGGTCGAGGACGCCGACGTGCCGCCGACGACCGGCGACATGGATCAGCTGCTTAGCTGATCACCGGTCAATGCCAAGAGGCTCGGCATAACGCGCCGAGCCTCTTCGATCGACCTCAAATTCAGCGAACGTCCAGCGCCGCCTACTCCGCTGCCTGGCGGCTGGCGAGGCTCGGGCCGGCCGACTGCACCGCTGCGTCCACGTGGGCGGCAAACTTCTCGAAGTTCTTGGCAAACATATCGGCGAGACGGGCGGCCATGGCGTCGTATTCGGCCGGGTTGGCCCAGGTCTCGCGCGGCGTCAGGATCCGGGCATCGACGCCCTCGAGGGCAAGCGGCACTTCGAAGCCGAAGATCGGATCGACGCGCATCGGCTGGCCCTTGAGCTCGCCCGACAGTGCCGCATTGAGCAGCGCGCGTGTCGCCTTGATCGGCATGCGTGAACCGACGCCGAACTTGCCGCCGGTCCAGCCGGTGTTGACCAGCCAGCAATCCACGCCGTGCTTGGCGATGAGTTCCCGCAGCAGGTTGCCGTAGACAGACGGATGGCGCGGCATGAACGGGGCGCCGAAGCAGGTGGAGAACGTCGCCTGCGGCTCCGTGCCGAGGCCCTTTTCCGTGCCGGCGACTTTGGCGGTATAGCCCGACAGGAAGTGATACATGGCCTGCGCCGGCGTCAGCTTGGCGATTGGCGGCAGCACGCCGAACGCGTCCGCCGTCAGCATCACGATGTTCCGGGGATTGCCCGCCGTGCCGGTGAGGCTCGCATTCGAGATGGCCTCGATCGGATAGGCCGAGCGGGCGTTCTCGGCGAGACTGCCATCGTCGAAGTCGGGCATGCGGTCGGGCTTCAGGACGACGTTCTCGAGCACCGTGCCGAACCGGTTGGAGGCAGCATAGATCTCCGGCTCGGCCTCTTTCGACAGGCGGATCGTCTTGGCATAGCAGCCGCCCTCGAAGTTGAAGATGCCGCGCTCCGACCAGCCGTGCTCGTCGTCACCCAGCAGGGTGCGCTTGGGATCGGCCGACAGCGTCGTCTTGCCGGTGCCTGAAAGGCCGAAGAAGACAGCCGAATCGCCCGCCGCGCCGACGTTGGCCGAGCAGTGCATCGGCATGACGCCTTTAGCCGGCAGCAGGTAGTTGAGGAACGAGAAGATGCTCTTCTTGGTCTCGCCCGCATAGGACGAGCCGCCGATTAGCACGATCCGGCGCGTGAAATCGCAGGCGATGACCGTATCCGAGCCCGCCCGCGTGCCGTGCCGGGCCGGATCGGCGCGGAAGCTCGGCATGTTGACGACGGTGAACTCGGCCGCGAACCCAGTCAGCTCGGACGCCTCCGGGCGGCGCAGCATGTGGCGGATGAACAGCCCGTGCCATGCGAGTTCCGTGACGATGCGGCAGGGCAGCCGCAGGCCCTTGTCGGCACCGGCGAACAGATCCTGGACGAACAACTCCCGTCCGCCGGCATGCGCTTCGAAATCGGCCAGCAGCACGTCGAACTGCTCGACCGTCATCGGCTTGTTGTTGTCCCACCAGATGGCCGGCGTCGTCTCGGCATCACGCACGACGAACTTGTCGTTGGGCGAGCGGCCGGTGTGGTGGCCGGTGGCAGCGACGAACGCGCCCGTTGCGGCAAGCTCGCCCTCCCCGCGACGGATGGCGAACTCAATGAGCTGCGGTACGCCGAGATTGCTGTGGACCGCCTTGGCGGCGCTCAGGGAGAACGAGAGGATGCTCATGGTCAGCGCTTTCGATGTCCGGTTCGACGGAGTGGCGGGCGCGGCGT
>JBGSQO010000356.1:0-6205 GCA_041738055.1 Filomicrobium sp. | reverse complement strand
TTGCCCGGGCACAGCGGCCCGATGCGCTCCCATTGCGCGTTCGTCAAATATCGCCGAATCAAGCCCGCCTCCTTTCAGTTGCGAGCTTGAATCACATTTGCCGCTCCCTGAGAATCCCCTAATGTCAACACGCCCTAGTGTTTTTTCAAGGGCAGCGAGACAGATTGTCGCCCTTTAAACTGAGGATCGAGCACAGACGGCACGTTCACATCATCGATGGACCCCGCGACTATTGGAGCAACGGCCATGTCACTGTCAAAATCTCACGTCTCGACCATCTCGACAGAGTTTCGCTCCTCCCTCGTTGCGCGCGGCCGCAGCATCGAGCCGGTGGGCACGCCACTGCAGCAGAGCGCGCAGAAGCGCATCCACCGGGGCCGCTCGCGGCTTGCTGCCGAGCAGGGTGCCGTCTCGTTCGGCCGCTCGGTCGCGGTGTTCACACCGTCGTTCGATCCCACGGGCTTCAAGTCCATGCTCGAAGACTTCCGTCGCATTCTCGTCCTGGGAGCCTCCGAAGAGGCACAGGCTCTCGTGAATGCCCCGCTGCCGGAGGGCACGGATATCTCCAAGCCGATGCCGATCATCGGGGCCGATGACATCGAGTTCGTCGTCGAGGCCAGTAACGTGGTTGCGAAATTCAAGGCGTCGACCAACGGCACGATCAGCGTTCTGGCGGACGATGCCTCCACCTCCGCTGTCCGCGAGGTCCAGGACCTGCAGATCGCCGTCGGCCTGACCCCACTGCCCGGCGCGTTCCTGCGCGGCACCCATGGCCGCGTTTCGACCGTCCTGTTCCATGACGCCAACGGCGATCTCAAGGCCTCGGCGACCGTCGTCGATCTGTCGGGTGTATCCGCCGAGTTGGCCGAGACTGCGATCCTGGTCGGCGTGTCGGTTGCCCCGGATATGCAGGGTCGTGGACTGGGATCTGCCATCACGGCCGCCAGCCTGCTGGAAGCCCGTGCCAGCCTCGGCGCCCGCCGCATCATCGCGGTGGTGAGCCCGACCAATACGGCCGCCTTCCGCACCAATGCCCGCTTCGGTATGCATCCCGTCCCCGGCCAGTCGGCCCTCTACGTCGAATACGGCGCCGGTCTCTGACAACGACGTAGCGTCCTCAACACCTTCAGTCGGATCACACGATGTCTACCGCTGCCGAAATGCAAAAGCCGATGACGACGGATCTGTCGAAGTACGCAGCCCTGATGGTCTGGGCCGCGCTGGCGATCTTCGCCCTGGCCAAGTCCGTGATCGTGATCCTGACCGACGTCGGGGCAGCGAACCCAATCGACGGACGCAATCCGATCAGTTTCTGCAACGTGCTGTTTGCGGGAAACCTAGTGGCGGCTGCGACTCTTTATCTGCTGCACCGCAAGGACTGGACGAAGGAGAATTTCCGCAAGCTGACGCTGTCGGATTGGACCGGCATCTTCGTCATGGGCGTGCTCGCCGGTTTCGTCGCCCCGGCGCTCGGCTTTCTCGCGCTCGAGAACACCACCGTGACGAACGTCGTGTTCCTCGGCCGCATCGAGCCGATCGTGTTCATGGTGCTGGCCGCCGTGATGCTCAGCGACCGTCCGGACTTCTGGTCGGTCCTCGGGGCTGCCGTATCGTTTTCCGGTGTCGTCTTGATCATCTACATGATGACCCGCGACATGGGCGGGTTCGTACTGGGCAAGGGCGAAATCTATGCCCTGCTGTGCGCGGCCACGCTGGCCATCGGCACGCTGCTGTCCAAGCTGTGGCTGAAGTCGGTACCGTTCGGCATCTTCTCGGTGCTGCGCATGGTGTTCGGCGCCGCCGTGTACTTCGCCTGGGCCTATTATCACTATGGTCCGGTGCACTTCATCGACATCTTCGCGCCCGTCGTCTGGCAATGGATGCTGCTGTATGGGGCGATCATCGTGGCGGGTGGCCAGACGCTCTTTCTGCTCGGCATCCGCAATGCCCGTGGTCAGGACGTCGCCTTGGCGCAATCCTTCTCGCCGATCGCCGCCGTGCTGTTCGCCTTCCTGCTGCTCGGTGAAGTGCCTGGTCCAGCGATAATCATCGGCGGGTCCATCATCATGCTCGGCATCTTCGTGGCGCAGGCGGGCAGCTGGTATCGCAAGCGGCGCGAGCGGCTGGCTGCCGCCGACATCATGGAAGTGGAAGGGCGCGAGACGTTCCGCGGGGTATAGCCGACCGACTGCCAGACGAGTGGTTTTTGAGTAATGGGGGGGAGCCCATGAGTGGTATCGGGTTGCAGTCGGCCGCAGACATCAGGCCAGAGGACATGGAGATCGTGCCGCGCCGCCATCCAGGCCGTTGGATGGCGGCGATCCTGGTCCTGGCCATTGTCGGCTGGGTCGTGAAAGCCTTCGCCGAAGGCGACATCGCCTGGGGCGTGGTGGCGGAGTTCTTTACAGCCCCGGCGATCCTGTTCGGGCTCGTCAACACCATCATCATGACGGTTTGCGCCATGGCGCTGGGACTGACACTCGGTGTCGTGCTGGCGGTCATGTATATGTCGCCCAACCCGGTGTTGAGCACCGTCGCTTTGGGCTACATCTGGATCTTTCGTGGCACGCCGCTGATCCTGCAACTGCTCTTGTGGTTCAATCTGGCGCTGGTGTTTCCCACGCTCGGCATCCCAGGGCTATTCGAGTTGCGCACCGTCGAGGTCATGACCCCCTTCATGGCGACCCTGCTGGGTCTGGGCCTCAACCAGGGCGCTTATACCGCCGAGGTGGTCCGCTCGGGCATCCTGTCGGTCGATAGCGGACAAACGGAAGCGGCCAAGGCGGTCGGCATGACGCGGCTGATGACGCTGCGGCGGATCGTACTGCCCCAGGCCATGCGGGTGATCATTCCCCCCGTCGGCAACGAGGTGATCAGCATGGTCAAGCTGACGTCGATCGCCAGCATCATCCAGTACGCCGAGATCCTGCGCAGCGCCCAGAACATCTACTACGCAAACGCCCGCGTCATCGAACTGCTGTTCGTTGCTGCCGGCTGGTACCTCATCGTGGTGACGATCCTGCAACTGGGGCAGGCCGCCCTCGAGCGACATTATTCGAAGGGCTTCGTGCGGCGAACCCAACCGGTTGCGGAGGGCGCGTGACCATGGCCGATACAGCGATGATGGCCGACAAGGCCATGGTGAGCGTCGTCGCGCTCAGCAAGTCCTACGGCACCTTCAAGGCCTTGACCGACGTCTCCATCGACATCCCGGCCAGCGCCGTCCAGTGCATCATCGGGCCGTCGGGCTCGGGCAAGAGCACGCTGCTGCGCTGCCTCAACCAGCTCGAGCGGCCGGAGCGCGGCATCGTCCGGATCGATGGCGAGATCATCGGCTGCGCGGTCAAGGGCGGCCGGCTGGTCGAACTGTCGGAATCCGAGATCGCACGCCAGCGCCGCGTCACGGGCATGGTGTTCCAACGCTTCAACCTGTTCCAGCACATGACCGTTCTCGCCAACATCTGCGAGGGTCCGGTGTCGGTCTTGAAGCGGCCTCGCGGTGAGGTCGCCGACGAGGCCATGTCCCTACTCTCTCGCGTCGGCCTCACCGACAAGTGCCACTCATATCCGTCCGAGCTGTCCGGCGGCCAGCAGCAGCGGGTGGCGATCGCTCGGGCGCTCGCCATGCGCCCGAAGGTCATGCTGTTCGACGAGCCGACGTCGGCACTCGATCCGGAACTCGTCGGCGAGGTGCTGGCGGTGATGCGCGATCTGGCCGAGAGCGGCATGACCATGGTCGTCGTCACGCACGAGCTGGGTTTTGCCCGCGAGGTGGCAACGTCGCTCGCCTTCATGGACAAGGGCCGGATCGTAGAGAACGGCACGCCGCAAGACGTGCTCGGCAATCCGCAGGCCGCGCGCACGCGCGAGTTCATCTCTGCGGTGCTATCATGAACCGAGGCCTGGGGAACTTTCCGGATATGCTGCGGTCCATTACTGCTGGGATGATCGGGCTTGCGCTGGTGCTTTCGGCCAGCCAATCGGCGGTGGCCGACGACGGCGACAGCTTGCCCGAGCGCATCCGCAAAAGCGGCCGACTGATGATCGGCACCTATCCCAACTACCCGCCGATCACCTACAAGGACCCGCACTCGATGCGGCTGAAGGGCCTCGACATCGATCTGGGCGAGGCCATCGCCAAACAACTCGGTCTGAAGTGCGAATGGCAGGAGATCGCCTTCGCGCAGATGCTGCCCTCACTCAAAACGGGGCGCGTCGACATGATCATGGCGTTCATGGCCGATACCAAGGGGCGCCGGAAGACGTTCGACTTCGTCGATTACCTGACGTCGTCGGCGGTCGTCTCGGTCAGAATGTCGGACACCCGGATCGAGCGCCTCGATCAGCTGTGCGGCATGCGGATCGGAGCAGCCCGCTCGACGAGTTGGCCGGCCGATCTCGAACGCTTCTCCGCGGACAATTGCGCCAGGAACGGCAAGCCGGACATCATCGTTGTCGGCACCGAAGGCTCG
Source organism: Filomicrobium sp. (assembly GCA_041738055.1). Taxonomy (GTDB): domain Bacteria; phylum Pseudomonadota; class Alphaproteobacteria; order Rhizobiales; family Hyphomicrobiaceae; genus Filomicrobium. The sequence continues at coordinate 1,733 of JBGSQO010000356.1, read as the reverse complement.
TTCGATGCCCGCATGCAGCTGAAAATGGAGCGGATCGATGGAGCGATCCATGGCAGCGAGATCATCGGCTACTTCGAAGCCCTGCAGCCGGGCGCTTATCGGACCATTGGCTCACCGTTGCCGCCGCGTCTCGTCGGCATTCCCTTCATCCGGACACCGGAGGGCGAGGCCTTGCGCGATGCGGTCATGGGCGCGCTCGACAAGTTGAAGGAAACCGGCGTCTACATGGAGATCCTTAAACGCCATGGCGCGCAGACGGGTGCGCTCGAACTGATCAGCATGAACGGCGGGTGATGCTGAGGTTGAGCGGCGTAGCGGGCACTCAAACTCACTGACGCCAGGACGCAACCATGTTCGCGAGCGACAGGGCGAGGAACCCACCGGTCAGTGCGAGCAGGATGCGCAGCTCCGGCAACCCGATGCGCCCGGCGAGCCACGCGCTCTCTCGCCAGATCAGATAAGAGAGGCCAGTCAAAGCCGCCGCCAGCGCGAGGCCGGCCACGTGATGGGTAGGGCTCGGTTCATGCGTCTCGTCTGACATTGCGATGCCCTCTCCAATTAGAGCCGCTTGATGCGGCCCAAGTCGATCAGCAGAACGGTGAGATCACCGCGCCGCTCGATCTGCCCTTCGACCTCGACGGGGACTGCCGTAAAGTCGACGAGGCGGGGAGCGACGGGCTGCCCCTGCGGATCGGCGATCAAAAAGAAGTCCGCTCCAGCCGCCTTGGCATTGGCGACGAATACGGGTGGAGCGCCGCCGAGGATGCAGAGGTTGGCGCAGGCCTTGTGCGAGAGGCCCCGGCCCGGCCTCATGGCACCCGAAACGCACTTGCCGTCGCAGATCTCACCTGTCAGGCGCCAGCGGCCGAGATCGACCACAGGCGGCAAGGTCGGGCTACTTTCAGCGGTGGCGGCTGGTGCGGCTCGCAGCGAATCCACGACCAGCATGTCGAGGGCGCCGCGCTGGGTGATGTAGCCCTTGACCTCGACCAGCTTGCCGTCGAGCCCGGCCGCCGTCGCCTGCACGCCGACCTTGCCCTGGCCGGTTAGCATCATTGAGTGCCCGCTCGGAAACTGCGGTGTGGGGCGCGCATGGACGACGGGCGCGGGATGCATCTCCAGCACGCCGACAAGGGTCTGCGGCCCGAGATCATAGCGGAAGCGGCCCTCGCCGGGGCTCTGCTGAGCCAATCCGAGCAGGAGCCCGCTTGCAGCAAACACCGTGAGCAAGATACCGGCGGCGGCCGGCAGGAACCCACGCAACGAGTCCGGCAGCTTCTTGCCGTAGCCGACATAGAAGTCGGTCCGCTTCGGTTTGGACTTCATCCCAGCGCCCTCGGCCGGCGGCGTTTTCGGGACAGGCGCGGTCATAGCCGGCCCTCCGTTGCAATGAGCTGCGGGAGCGGACTGACAAGCGGCTCCACGTAGGTTCCCGGCGCATTGGGCAGCGGATCTACGAACAGCCGGCCGTCGATGAGCCGCAAGTTGTAGGTCGAAATTTTCTCGGTGAAGGGCGGCGGCGAGCACCCGTCGTGGGGGCGGTAATTGTAGCCGTGCCACGGGCAGGTGATGGCCCCGCCGATGATGCGGCCTTCGCCCAGCGGCCCGTTCTGGTGGGCACACACGTTGGAGACCGCCGACAGCTTGTCCCCGCCGTGGCGGAAGATCGCGACGCGGCTGCCGTCGGGCAGTTGGACGATGCGTCCTCGCCCGCTGGGGATCGTCGCCGGGTC
>JBGSQO010000312.1:0-8725 GCA_041738055.1 Filomicrobium sp. | reverse complement strand
GAGGCCCGACCGCTGCCGGCGATTGCGAACGCCGTGCCGTGATCGGGCGACGTCCGCGCGAATGGCAATCCGAGCGTGACGTTGACGCCGCGGTCGAAAGCCAGCGTCTTCAGCGGGATCAGGCCCTGGTCGTGATACATGGCCACCGCCAGATCGTAGCCGGCGCGGGCCTGCGCATGAAACATCGTGTCGGCCGGATAGGGACCGGTCACGTCGAGCCCGACCCGGCGCAGGGCGGCGATGGCTGGCTCGATGATCGTGATCTCCTCGCGGCCCATGGCCCCGCCCTCGCCGGCGTGGGGATTGAGACCGGCGACGGCAATGCGTGGACGGGCGAGCCCGAACCAGCGCATGAGACCGTCTGCGGCGATCCGGATGGTCCGCTCGATCAGTGCCTGCGTGAGGGCAGCAGGGACCTCAGTCAGCGCGATATGGATCGTCACGGGCACGACCCGGAGTTCGTCGGCGGCCAGCATCATGACGGGATGGGGGCGGAGCCCGGGAAAATGGTGCTCGGCCAGGGCTGCGAGGTATTCGGTGTGGCCGGGGTGGCGGAAGCCGGCGTGATAGAGCACCGACTTTGCGATTGGGTTGGTGACAATCGCGCTGGCTCGACCCTCCGCCACGTCGGCCGTCGCCTGCTCGATCGATTGCAGGACGGCCCCCGCATTGGCCGCGTCGGGCTCCCCGGCAACGACACCAGCGCGCAGCCGAACCGGAACCACCGGTAGTGCGTGGTCGAAGGCCTGCCGCGCCTCGGCCGCAGTGGCGACAATGGCGAGTGGAACGTCCATCCCGAGACTGCGCGCGCGGTCCGACAGGAGTTCTGCATCCGCGTAGACGGCAAATGCCGGGAGGTGCTCCGTGCGCCGTCGAGCCCAGGCCGCCAGCGTGATGTCCGGTCCGATCCCCGCCGGATCGCCCATGGTCAAGGCGAGCGGCAGGGGCCGATCTGCTAGCCAGTCGTGAGTGCCCACTCAGCGATACTCGATGTGAGCGTCCTCGCGGAGGTCCTTCAGGTGCCGCTTGGCGAGCACCTCGAACTCCCGCTGGCGCAGTTCCTTGGCGGCCTCGTCGCGTTTGGCATCGGCTGCCGCAATGGCTTTACGGCCGCATAGGACCCACAACTCGACGCCGTTGCCGCCGACCGACGCCGGAAGCATCTCGCCGTCCTTGGCATTCAGCAGCATGGTCCGCGTCGGCTCCGGAATGCGCGCGGCTGCCGTCGGCCCCAGGGCCTCGAAGCGTGCCCCCCCGACGGACTTGGCGACGGTCGCGGTCTCCTTGCAGGAGGTAAAGCGGCCGCGAAGGCCATTCGCCTCGGCCAGACGCTTGGCGACTTCCGCCTGTCCGAGGTCAGCCGAAATGACCAGCGTTACGCGCTGCACGTCTAGTTCCGTCTGGTCCTCGGCAGATATGCCTGCGACTGCGCGGTCGAGGTCGCGGTCGGAGATTGCAATCTGGGTCCCGAACTGCCGACGGATCACGTTGCTCCAGGACAGCGAAGCGCGAAACCGCGTGCGCATGGTGTTGAGATCGGCACCCATCTTCTTCATGTGCTCGCCAAACTGCGCTTCGTTCATTTTGTTGCGCTCAGCCATGCCTTCGATGACCTTCTTGACCTCGTCCTCGCCGGCCAGAACGTTAAGTTTCTTGGCTTCCTGGAGCTTGAGCCGCTCCTCGATCAGCTCATCGGCGGCCTGCTTGCGCAAACCGGGCAGGACCGCAGCACGCGCCGATGCGACGGCCTGTTCTCGCAGGCCCTGGGCGAACTCGGCCTTGCGCTTCTCGAAGATCGCCAGAATCTGCTCGCGCGACTTGCCGCGGTTCTCGTCGATCGTCTTTTTGAGGATCGCCTTGAGCCTGTCGCTGGTGCTCTCGGCTTTGACGAGGTTCTGGAAACTCGCCTTCGCCCGCTCCTGGATGCCGCTGGCGCTGAGACCCAGCAGGCGCTGGCGTTGTTCGATCTCGAAATTGGTGATGGGCTCGTCATTGACCAGGATGGCGATGCCGGTGGAGCGCGCTGCCGATGACTTGGCGCGCCCCGGGGCTGTGCTCGTGGCTGCAGCATTCGCCGCCGACTTGGTCGGCGTACGCGGAGCCGCACTCTCGGTCAGGCCAGCTGTCGCCGAAACCAGCACCAGGACGACGCTCGTACCCCAAACCGCAAGGTTTCTCGGCCTGGGGACGGAACGATCAGAGCCGGCATCGGCGCGGTACTCGAGAATGGGCATCGGCAGACGCTCCTTGAAGATGAACCGCGGCTCTCGGTGGCCGGTGCGGGCCAGCTCGGTCGTGCAGGCCGCTCGAAGCCCGCGACCCGGTACGCTTGCGAGCGCTCCGAGGATGTCGACGCGGTGAAGATGGCTGATGCAACTCGCGTCCCAGCCCATCCGCGGGGCTGCGCTCGGACGATACGCCTAGCGCTGTACAAAGGCAGTTCAATGGCGCGAGACGGTCATGGACCAAATCTCATACGCGGATGAGCGGCCCTCGCCCAAACCAAGCCGAGCCATTCGAACCGAGTCGAGCCGGACATGCAACCCGGAAACAACGCTCGACTTATCCCTCGGAGCGAGACCACCATCTGGCCAGGTCAGGCGTCTAGCGTGCGCACAGGCCCCCGCTCAGCGATCAGGTGGCTGCTGGTCGCCGAACACGGTATCGAGCACGTCGGTTTTATAGTCGAACTCGCCGAGATGCTTGAAGGCGAACCGGAGGAAGACCGTGTGATCAGGTTCGATATCCACGTTGCGATAGTGTGTCTCCAGATACGTCGCGGTCAAGATGAAGCACTCGTCGGCATACTTCAAAGAGAACTGGTTCGATAGGAACAAATCGTCATCGATGTCGTAACGGGTCCTGGCCAAGGCCGTCCAGCGATCCGTGAGCGCGAGGCTCACACCGGCAGACACGTCTTGGCTGGCTTCTTCTCGCCCGAATTCAGGATTGGCCGAGGTGAAAGCGTACGTCGCATCGAGGATAACCGGCCCGTAGACGAGCTGGGCAAACACGTCCTGGCGCTGCAACTCGAGGTCGGTTTCATTGAACCGGCTCTGCGAGATGATGCGGAACGCACTGATGGGAGCGATATAGGCACCCAGGACGTAGTCCGAACTATCGGTCTGCAAACCGCTGTTGGGATTGAACGAGCGCAGAGACTGGTCTCCCGCCTGCCCCTGATCATCGAACCGCGAGAAACCCGGGTTCTCGAACGGATTGTTACCCGCGACCTGGAAACTCTGGCCGGCCAGGAGCCGCGCATATCCACCCTGGTGCATCTGGAACGTGTACTGCACGCCGACGTTGGCGCGTGTGCCGGTCTCGATCCGGTCATATCCAGAGAATTTGTCGATCTCGAAGAGGTTGGTATCGTCGAACACGAGGCTCTGGGAGTCCTCGTTCGGCAAACTGCGCTGGTCGTTATGGGAGGCGCGCGTAATGACCTGACCGATCGGCTCGATGGTGTGTGAGGCGAGAGTGGAGGAGGCGACCCAGGGGTACGCCACGGTTGCACCCGTTGCGGCCATACCCCGGAGATACGTCTGATCTGCTTCCAGATCACCCGTCACCTGATCGACATACTCGTTCAGCTGGTAGATGTCGCCGCGCAGGTTGGCGAAAGGTGTGTAGGTAATGCCGATCTGATCGATGAGCTGCCGCCGCCAAGCCAACTCGGTGACGGCGCGGTTCATCGATTGATTGACGCCCTCGGTCAGCACGGCTCCGGTATCAGGATCACGCAAGGGCAGCCCCGTCACGGAGTTGACCTGGTTGACCCGATCTTCCCGCGACAGGCTGACCACGCTCGAATTCCAGCGGAGTTCCCCACCCACGACGGTGTCATCAAACACATAGTTGTGATCGATCACCGGATGCACGAGGCTCTCCGAGCGATCTGTATCGTCCAACAGCAGCCCGCCGAAGTGATACAGCGTCGCGCCGAAATAGCTGCGCTCGCCCACACCATCGAGGAAGACCTGATTGACGCGGTCGGTGAGCAGGCGCGAGTCGAGCTTGTAGAAGCGGCGGAAGGTGTCATCGCTCTCGACGGTGACGTCCCAGCCCCACTTCCACCAACTGCCCAGGTTGAACAAGCCCTTGGTGTCGACCGAGCCGCGCCAGCCTTCGAGGTCTTCGAAGCGGGCTTTCTGGGCATCGGTCTTGGCGGTCGGCAGGTTGTCGAATTCCTGGTCGACAGCAGAGAAGTTGACCCTGTACTCACCGTTGGCGAGCTTCTGGCGCCACTCGCCGGCCCACATCACGCCCTGGCCCGTCATGTAGCGGGGCTTGAACGTGAAGTCGTAGCTCGGATCGAGGGCGAAATAGTACGGGATCGTCGTCGAGAAGCCGAGGTCCTCGGAAGAGCTGAAGTTGGGGAACAGGAAGCCGGAGCGGCGCTTCACCGAAGGATCGGGATGCTGGAAGTACGGCAGGTAGACGACCGGCACGCCGAACAGCTCGAACTGCGCGTCCTGATAGGTGACGGTGGCGGCCTGTTGGTCGTGAATGATGCGGGCGCCCGAGATGCACCACAACGGCGGCACCCCTTCCGCGCTTTTGCAGGGGCTGAACTTCGCGTTCGAGAACTCGGTGACGTTGCCATCGCGGCGCGTTGCCCGTTCAGCCGAGATCCGCGTGTCGTCCTTTGCGGTGGCGCTCAATTGCTGCACGAAGCCATCGCGGAAGTCGTCGGTCAATGTGTAGCGGTCGGCGCGAATGACGTTACCGTTGGGCTCCTTCAGGATGACGTTGCCGACGGCCGTCAGCGTGCCGGCGCCCTGATCGTAAACGACCTCTTCGGCCGTCAGGATATAGTCGTTGAAATAGATCTCGACGTTGCCGCGAGCGACGACGGAGTTGCCGTCGTTGTCATAGATCAACTGATCGCCCTGGAGATAGAGCGGCTTGGACGAGTCGACCTTGGTCGAAGGCATGAGGTCGGCACTATCGACGCGGAAAGGACCCGAAGCGCGATTTCCGGGCTTTCCAGGCGCGACCGATAGGCTTGGATCCTGGGCATGCACGGGCGCGCTCCCGCCCGTCACGAAGACGGCGAGCACAGTGGTCAGCGCAAATGCGACCCCCCGTGTCATATGGCCGACCGCTCCTGTTCCCCACGAGTTCAAAGCCCGACAGTCCCACTGCCGACCGAACCCCTGTAGAGCATTCGCGCGCCCCCGGCCGCATCCCTCATGCGGCTTTCGCGCAGAACGCATCACTCAACCGTCCTCCTGATGCAGCAGCACCGTCAGCGAGATCGAGATCACAAGCAAGACAGGCAGCCAGACGGCTGCCCATGGCGGCACGAGACCCGCCACCCCGATTTGCCTTGAAACCTCTGCGAGCAAGAAGAACCCCAGCCCCCCTACCATTCCGGCGATCACCATAGTCTGGATGCCTCCCGACCGGAATGACCGCAACGACACAGTCGCCGCCAAAAGAACCATGGCGATGCACAACAGGGGTCGCGACAGCAGGAGCTGGTACTGGATGCGCAGCCGATCGGCGGAAAGATTTGCTTTTTCAGCGACTTCTATAAGGCCGGGCAGGTCCCAGAAGGAGACGGAAATGACGGTGCCGAGAGCATCTTGCACCCGTTCGGGGGTGAGATAGGTCGAAACCAGGTACGTTTCGTACTTTCGCGGCTCCCTGCCCTGGCCGGCAACCCAGGCGTTCGACAGGTGCCAGTAGCCGTCTCGCAACTCGGCGGAACCGGCGTCCACCCGTTCGGAAAAGCGTCCCTGCCCATCGAAGACGATGACGGTCACCTCGTCGAGCGTCAGCCCGTGATTGCGCGCCTGCGCTGCACTGATCACCGACTGGCCGTCCGTGCCATTCTGCCGCAGCCAGGATTCCCCGGACTTGGAGCGTAGAAGGTTGCCGTCCTGCCCGAAGGCCTTGGCGAACAGGCGCTCGGCTTCGTCACGGGCAGATGCCGCCATCGGGTTGTAGGCGACGACGGCCAGCACGCCCAGCGCGCACGCGACGACGAGGCCCGGCCGAAGAAACTGCCATACCGACATGCCGCCAGCCCGCATTACCGTCAACTCGCTCTTGCGAGACAGGAACAGCAGGGCCGCGATCGAGCCGGACTGCACAGCAAACGCCAGCAGGAACTCGGTATAGGCCGGCAGACGCAGGATCGCCATCCAGGCGAGCAGCCACGCCGGCACACTGCCGTACTTGCCCGACTGGCGCAGCAGTTCGACGAAATCGATCATGAAGATCAGCACGGCGCAGAGCGCGAACGTGCCGAGAATGGCGGTCAGGAACTTGCCGCCGACATACCAACTGAGTGTGGAGACCCGCATGACCTTCCCCCTCACACCGGCTGTGCGCCGGGACGGGCCTGCCCGTCGCTGCGGCGCCATGCCAGCCGCTTCAGTCGGGCAAGCAGCGGAGCAAACAGGGGGGCCAAGACATCATCGAGCCGATCGCGCAGCGTCGGGCCAGCCCGTGGCCGGGCATTGCGCAGGATCACCACGAGGGCCAGCAGCATGGCCAGCACGGGGATCGCATACAGAACCGGGATGTAGATCGGGCTCAGCACGACGAGATTGTTGACCGCCAGACCCGTCAGGCGCAGGGCGGCGGCCACGACGAAGCCCATTACCATCCTCTCGGTGCGGTTCTGCCGCGTCGACTGCGCCTGGCCGATGGCGGCCAGGGCAATCAGGACGAAGGCCAAAGGGTAGAGCGGATTGGCGAAGCGCTCGTGCAACTCGGCGCGGAACTGGCCCGGAGTCTCCCTGTAGAGCACGTCGTCGCCCTTCGGGCTCACCAGTTCGTCGAGATACCGCTCGCGCGGCTTCAGGTGCACGTCGCCGTCCGTCTTGCGGTCGAGCCGCTCCAGATCGACGGCATACTTCTCGAAGGCGATGACTTCGGCGGGCTTGTCGCCCTCCTCGCGACGCAGGATGTGGCCGTTCGTCATGATGAGATAGGCGGCCGGCTCTTGCTTTACGATGAGCCCCTGCTCGGCGAGGTAGGTCTGGGCGACCTTGCGATCGCGCACGTCGTTCATGACGAGGCCCAGCAACTCGCCACTCGGCGCGCGTTCCCGGATATGAAAGGTTAGCCCTTTCTCGGGCGTGGTGAACTGGCCGGGCTGGATGACCTGGGTCAGAAGATCGGTGCGGACCTTGACGATGTACTCTTTGAGTAGCCGCAGGCTCCACGGCATGCCGACGTGATTGACGAAGCCGACCGCCAACATCACCAGCACCGCAAGCAATAACAGGGGGCGCGCCACGGTCCAGACGGTGCCGCCCGCCGCCGTCAGAACAATGAGTTCGCTGTCGCCGTTCAACCGGTTCAGGACGTGCAGCGAGCCGATCAACAGCGCGAACGGCGCGATGATGGCGAGCAGGTTCGGCAGGGCCAGGGTCGTCATCTTGATCAGCATCCAAGCGTCCTGCCCCTGCGAGGTGACGACGTTGAGCTGCTTCAAGGCCAAAGCGATCCACACGATGCCGCCGAGCGAAGCCAGGATCAGCAGCAGCGCGCCGGCAGCCTGGGCAAACACATAGCGGGAGATGATCGACATTGCGGTCCTTGTGCGCCTTGCGGGGGAGTTACCCGAACCCTGGCGGTCCCATGCCACGGTGGCGGAAATCCGGCCGATTTGGCAAGACATGGGACAAGATTGCCAGGCGGTGCTCCGGGTGTGGCGGTGCTGCCACCCCATGCCAGTTCCAACGCAGGCTGGCAATCCTCGGCGGGATATGCCGGGGAAGCTCCGGTCTCAGGTCCGCAAAGCAGTTGATCATTCCGCGCGAAAGTCTCATCTTCAACGGCGAATAGCGGGTGGTGCGTCAGGCTCTCGCGGCTCGACGGACTGCCCAAAGACGACCAAAGACGACCAAAGCCGACCAAAGCCGACGCACCGCCAGTGCCGTAGCGTCGATGACTTGACGGGCTGGCTTCGTGTGGCGCCGGCCCCATCCCATCCTATCCGAACTCAGGAGATCGAAATGCCCTCCACCGAGGTGAAGCCTCTCGACGTCGCTTTCGCGGGCCTGTCGGCCAAGCGGGAGCCCATCGTCTGCCTGCTGGTGGAGGAGGGCATGACGCTTTCGACCGCCGGGCGGGCCATGGACGAAGCAACCGGTGGACATCTCGAGCATGCCGCCAGCGCCGCCGACTTCAAGGGCAAGTCGAAAGCCACTATCGAGGTTCTGGCCCCGCGGGGGATCCCGGAGAAGCGCGTCATCCTTCTGGGAACGGGAGACGTCGCGACGGTCAAGGAACTCGACTGGATCAATCTGGGGGGGGCTGCCTGCGCCCAGCTCGCCTCCCGCAAGGCGAAGGCCGCGAGCCTGGTTGTCGAGACGTCCGGGGATGCGGCCTTCGACGAGCCCGAGATTGCCGCCTTGATGGCCATGGGCGCCGTGCTGCGCTCCTACGAGTTCCGCAAGTACCGCACGAAGGAAAGCGACGAGTCCGGCAATGGCAACGGAGACTCATCCGACGGTCTCAAGTCGCTCACCATCAATTGTGCCGACCCGAAGAAGGCCGAGAAGGCGTTCCAGCGCCATCGGGCCGTCGCCAACGGCGTGATGCTGGCCCGCGACCTCGTCAACGAGCCCGCCAACGCGTTGGGTCCGGTCGAGTTGGCCGAGAGCGCCAAGCCGCTGAAGGACCTCGGCGTCAAGGTCGAGATCCTCGACGTAGAGGCCCTCGAGAAGCTCGGCATGGGTGCGCTCCTCGGCGTCGCCCAGGG
>JBGSQO010000426.1:0-5643 GCA_041738055.1 Filomicrobium sp. | reverse complement strand
AACCCGCTCGCCACGTCCACAGGCACCGCGACCGATATCGGCGGCTCCACGGCGAACCCGACCGCGCCGATGCCCTGGAAGTAGGCGAGTCGCGCGAAATCATAGCCTCCGGGTACCGCTGGCGCAGGGGGAGCCGACAGCCGTGCGCGCACACTGATCCCCTGCCCCGGCGTAACATCCGCCGACGCCTGGCGCACCGATACGCGAACGCGAATCGGGAGGTTCTCGCGCGACACACCCTCGATGGCCCAAGGCCGCAGCAACAGCCGGACGCCGCCCTCCTCGCGGACGTCCACGTGCTCCACCACGCCCGACAGACCGACCACCCGGCTTTCACCAGCCCAGACCGGCGCCCGCACCAACTCCACGCGCAGCTTGGCCGCGGCAAACCCGATGGATGCGACAAGAACAGCGGCCACAGCAAGCGAGGCGAGCGTCGATCCCCGCATGGCCATGGAGAGCCCGAGCAGACCTGCGACGACGCCGGCCACCGGCCAGGCACCCGGCTCCTCGGGAAGCGAGAAGTAGGCGAGCGCGCCAGCCGCCACCAGCACCGGTACCCACAGCGGCCACTGCGGACGCTCCGCCTCCAGAGCCTCCGCGACATGCCTCATCGGGCTGGACCTCACCGGGCCAGCCTCCGCCGCCGTCCCCAAACTGATGCCGCGAGCGTCGGCCACCTCACGTCCCCCCGTGCGCTCCCGTCCCCGGCCATGCTGAGCTTGCAGAGCCTGCCTTTAACGTCGGGTCAAGTCTATGCTAGAGGCCAACACCGCACACAGCCCCCGCCCGAACAAGAGCACCCGCCCCATGAGCCAGACCAGCCCCGCCGCGACATCATCCGGCGTCGTCGTCCGTTTCGCCCCCTCACCGACCGGCTTCCTGCACATCGGTGGCGCACGGACGGCGCTGTTCAACTGGCTCTATGCCAGGGGACGCGGCGGCAAATTCCTGCTGCGCATCGAGGACACCGATCGCGAGCGCAACAGCCCCGAAGCCGTAGACGCGATCCTCGACGGCTTGAAATGGCTGGAACTCGATTGGGACGGCGAGGCGGTTTCCCAGTTCGCGCGCGCGGGGCGCCACCGCGAAGTGGCCGAAGCGATGCTGGCCTCGGGCCACGCCTACCGCTGCTACAGCCAACCCGCCGAGATCGAGGCCGCCCGCGAGGCCGTCAAGGCCGAGAACCAATCGCGCAAGGAGCAGGGCCGCAGCGATTTCCTGCCCGAACTCTACCTCTCGCCGTGGCGCGACCGCCCTGCCTCGGAGGCGCCAGACGGGGTCAGGCCGGCGATCCGGCTCAAGGCCCCGCGCGTGGGCGAAACGATCGTCGCCGACCATGTGCAAGGTCGCGTGACATTCCCCAACAAGGACCTCGACGACCTCATCATCCTGCGCTCGGACGGCAATCCGACGTACAATCTGGCCGTCGTCGTCGATGATCACGACATGGGCGTCACGCACGTCATCCGCGGCGTCGACCACCTGACCAATGCCGCCCGCCAGACGCAGATCTACGAGGCGATGGGTTGGGCCGTGCCGGAGTGGGCGCACGTGCCGCTGATCCACGGTTCGGACGGCGCCAAGCTGTCGAAGCGCCATGGCGCGCTCGGCGTCGAGGCCTACCGGGCCATGGGCTACCTGCCCGCCGCCTTGCGCAATTACCTCGTGCGCCTCGGCTGGAGCCACGGCGACGACGAGATCATCCCGACCGCCCAATTGATCGAGTGGTTCGACCTCGGCGGCATCGGAAAATCGGCGGCCCGCTTCGATTTCGCCAAGCTGGAGGCGCTGAACGGCCACTACATCCGCAACTCGTCCGACGACGACCTGTTCGATCGCTTGAGCCATCTGCTCCCGTTCCTGCCGCACGGCGAGGAGATTGCCGAAGCAATGGCCGCCGGTGCAGCCCCAAAGCTGCGCGCCCTCATGCCGGCCCTCAAGGAGCGCGCCAAGACCCTGCTCGATCTTCTCGACCAGTCGGCGTTCCTGTGGGCCGACCGTCCGCTGAAACTCGACGACAAGGCGGCCAAACTGATCGATGCCGACGCGCGGGCGGCCTTGCGGGCTCTCCTGGCCGAACTCGCCGGCACGCCGGACTGGTCGGCGGCGAGCCTGGAAGCCAAAGTCCGCGTCTTCGCCGAAGAAAAGGCGTTGAAGCTCGGAAAGATCGCCCAACCTCTGCGCGCAGCGCTGACTGGCTCGGCTGTTTCTCCGCCCGTATTCGACGTGATGGCGGTCCTGGGAGAGGAGGAGGCGCTGGCCCGGATCCGCGATCAGGCGGGGTGACCGGCGCAGATCGTTTGGCCCCACCATTCGAACGGTTATCTTGTCGCAGGGCCACAGGTCGGGTACGAGGTAGGCGAAAGCGATTTCGCAGTGCAGCATATCGGACCACGCCCTGCACCACCGTGATCGACCCGAGCAGCCCGCTAGCCTCGAGGACCCCTGCCCATGACCTCCCACGACAACGCATCGTCGAAGACCGCGACCATCTCCTTTGAAGGCAAGTCAACCGACCTGCTGGTTCGCTCCGGCACGGTAGGGCCCGATGTGATCGACGTCGGCAAGCTCTACAAGGATACCGGGTGCTTCACCTACGATCCCGGCTTCACCTCGACGGCCAACTGCTCCTCGCACATCACCTATATCGATGGCGACGCGGGCGTGCTGCTTCATCGCGGCTATCCGATCGATCAACTCGCCAACAATTCGAATTTTCTCGAGGTCTGCTATCTGCTGTTGAACGGTGAACTGCCGACCCGCACCGAATTCTCCGATTTCGACAAGGCGATTACGCGCCATACCATGGTGCACGAGCAGATGAGCCGCTTCTTCACCGGCTTCCGCCGTGACGCCCACCCGATGGCCGTCATGTGCGGCGTGGTCGGCGCGTTGTCGGCCTTCTATCACGACTCCACCGACATCAACGATCCCGAGCAGCGCACGATTGCTGCCCGCCGCATGATCGCCAAGATGCCGACGATCGCGGCCATGGCCTACAAGTATTCGATCGGCCAGCCGTTCATCTATCCCAGGAATGACCTCGACTACACGTCGAACTTCCTTCAGATGTGCTTTGCCGTCCCCTGCGAGCCCTATGTCGTGAATCCCGTGGTCGCTCGCGCACTCGACCGCATCTTTATCCTGCATGCCGACCACGAGCAGAACGCGTCGACGTCGACCGTGCGCCTCGCCGGTTCGTCGGGCGCCAACCCGTTCGCTTGCATCGCCGCCGGCATCGCCTGCCTGTGGGGGCCCGTTCATGGCGGCGCCAACGAGGCCGCGCTCAACATGCTGAAGGAGATCGGCACCGTCGACCGCATCCCCGAGTATATCGCCAAGGCCAAGGACAAGACCTCGGGCTTCCGCCTGATGGGCTTTGGCCACCGCGTCTACAAGAATTACGATCCGCGCGCGAAGGTGATGCAGCAGACCTGCCACGAGGTTCTCGACAGCCTGGGCATTCGCGACGAGCCTCTGCTCAAGGTCGCCATGGAACTCGAGCGGATCGCGCTGGAGGACGACTACTTCGTGTCCAAGAAGCTCTATCCCAACATCGACTTCTATTCCGGCATCACGCTCAGGGCGATGGGCTTCCCGGTCGATATGTTCACGGTGCTGTTCGCGGTCGCCCGCACGGTCGGCTGGGTCGCCCAGTGGAAGGAAATGATCGAGGACCCCGAGCAGCGCATCGGCCGCCCCCGCCAGCTCTACGTCGGCCGGCCGCCGCGTGATTACGTGCCCTTCGACAGCCGCGGGTGAAGCTCGGTTGAGGTCGCGCGCCTGCGGGCGACCCATCAGGCTTCCAGGAGAGGGAGACCGGCGAGCAACAGCCAGCCGCCCGACCGATTGCCAGCCGGCGATAGCTCGGCTACGTCTCTTTCTCAGCGTCTGTAGTCAGGTCAGGCGCGTCTGGGGGAGTTCACGTCATGCCGATGCTTTCGCGCGCCGCCGCCCTCTTGGCTGCCGTTCTGCTGCCGTGGCCCGTCGTGGCCGCCGAGAAGACCTGCCAGGACTTCGTCGAGATCGTCGGTCCGGCGGCAGCCCTGCGCTCGGCCGCTCCCAAGAAGGCGCGCAAGCGCTGGGTCGAGGAAGTGACCAAGAAGCTGGGCGCCGAATGGGCCAACTGGGACCTCGCCGACACCAAGGACGACCGCTTCAACTGCGGCTACACCTCCGGCGTGCTGTGGAACTGCGGGGCGCGCGCGCGTCCGTGCATGATGCCTGCCGAGCCCGCGAAGCCCATCACTGCTGACGGCAAGCCCACAGCTGCCGGCAGCGCGGCTGTTGCAGCTACGATTTCCACGTGTGCCGCGCTGCCCAAGCGCAAGGCCAAGTGCGACGACAGGGTGCTGGCCATCCAGACCCGGCTCAACGCCGAGGGCTGCTCCGCCGGTGAGGCCGACGGCGTCAAGGGTGCGGCGACCGGCAAAGCGCTGCGCTGCTTCCAGAAGAAGAAGGGCCTGAGCGAGAGCGGTACTGCCGATACGGCCACCATGGCGGCGCTGGGGCTAAAGTAGACGTCGGACGGCGAGCGAGATCGAGATGCCTGAAACGGGCTGGCCATGGGCTGGCCCGTTCTGCGTTCTCGCCCCCCACCATCTCGGCCGCCCGAATTCCTGATCTATATCTTGCTCCACCCCCGACCAGTGTCTAGCCTTACCTCCAAGAAACGAGGCCGCAAGAGCCGCAGTCGGAGGAAAACCCATGAACGAGCAAGTAAAACCGCAGCAGTTTCACGGCGCCTGTCCGCACGACTGTCCTGATACCTGCGCCATGGTCTACGAGGTCTTGGACGGCAAGCTGTCGAATGTGCGCGGCAACAAGGACCACCCGTTCACGCGCGGCGGCCTCTGCGTGAAGCTCAAGGACTTCCACGACCACCACGCCAACCCGGACCGCCTGCTCTATCCGCTGCGTCGCTCCGGCCCCAAGGGCTCGCGCCAGTTCGAGCGGATCACGTGGGCGGACGCCATCTCCGAGATCGGCCGCCGCTGGCGCGACATCATCGCCACGCACGGCAGCCAGGCAATCATGCCCTACAGCTACCTGGGCAACATGGGTCTCGTGCAGGGCATCAACTCCGGCGATCCATTTTTCAACAAGCTGGGCGCGACGGTCAACGAGAAGACGTTCTGTGCCTCGGGCTCCTCGACCGCGTGGCTGCTGACGGTCGGGCCGACCGGGGGAGTCGATCCGGAAAGTTTCGTGCACGCGAAGTTCATCGTCATCTGGGCGTCGAACTCGATCTCGACCAACCTCCACCACTGGCCGTTCGTGCTGGAAGCCCAGAAGCGCGGCGCCAAGGTCGTCGTCATCGACGCCTATCGCTCCCGCACCGCCAAGGCCGGCGACTGGCACATCTGCCCCAAGCCCGGAACCGACGGCGCGCTCGCCATGGGGTTCATCCACGAGATCATCGCCCAGGGCCTCGTCGACCAGGACTACGTGGAGTGTCACACCGTCGGCTTTGCCGAGTTGAAGGCGCGCGCGGCCGATTTCACGCCGGCCTACGTCTCCGGCATCACTGGCGTCCCCGAGGGCGACATCACGCGCTTTGCCCGCGAATTCGCCAACGCCCAGCCCTCCGTCATCCGCTTCGGCGTGGCGCTGGAGCGCGCGGCCGGTGGCGGGCAGGCG
>JBGSQO010000274.1:0-2295 GCA_041738055.1 Filomicrobium sp. | reverse complement strand
ATGCCCGCGCCGACCGAGGCGCAGAGCGCTGCAACCGCCAGCAGCCGCTGGGCCACGTCGAGGGCACCTTTGAGCGAGGGCGAGGACGTGTCCGGCCATGCAGGCCGGGCGATGGCCCTGAACGTCAACGGCTTTTGCACAGTCTGTCCCCCTCGGTTCTTTCCAGGCGCGCCGCCCCCCGGCTGACGCGGCCTCTCGATGGGGAGGATTAATGCCTAAGCCGCCCTTGAGCAACCGCGCGCCTGATCTCGAAGGGGCTGCGCTCTGACGCAGGTCATTCTTGTTTGGCGCCTTCCGAGACTCTTTGAGGGCGCCTTCCGACTCTCGTTCCGAGAGCCGGCCGGAAGGCGCCGACCGGTCCCCTCTCCCCATTGCCCTGCACATGCAATTGGGAGAGGGCTAGGGTGAGGGGCAGGAACAGGCCGCAGCATCTGAGGCTGCCCCTCACCCCGACCCTTCGGCGGCGAATGGGTCCCCATCCCATTCGTTAACCCGCCTCAGCCCCGTGAAGGACGGGGAGAGGGGGCTTGGCGCGCGCCTTTCGGCCGGAAGGCGCGTAGGGCGCGTGGTGTGGTCCTCAGCTTCCCACCCGCCCGGCAAGGGCGTCGAGCATGCGGCGGACGGCGATGATCTGCGGCGCGTCCCGGGTCAGGTAGGCGCGACCGGTATAGCCCCACCAATCCCAGCAGCCTTGCGGGTTCCCGCGCCCCGCGCTGACCTCAGGAAACAGCACGACGAGGTCGTTGGCATCCGCCCAGGGCGCAAAGCCGGTGTCGCGCACGAAGGCGTCGCCGACGGCATCCCGGTTCTGCGCGCAGCCGTGAAAGGCGACATGGACCCGGCAGCCGCCCTTGCGGCACGACGGCGGGACGTAGACGACGCCGGCCGATGCCATGCCGTGATCGGAAAGGCCGGCCGTGAACGCCGTCTGGTCGAACTCGCGGAACTCGCCCGCCGCCGGGCCGGTTGGGCGCTTGACGCCGCCCAGGACGTGATCGAGCAGCGCGCCTGCCTGATCATAGTCGCAATCCACCACGTAGGGCGCTCCCGAGACGGCGCAGCTGCCGCCCTTGTCCAGGGTAATGAAGGCGTGGCCCGCCTCGTAGGTATCGACGTAGCGGATCTGCGCGGCCGGCACGCCGATCAATTCGTAGAACCTGAGAGCCGCTGCCACGATGGGCGGGCGCACGATGCTGTCGGCGCGGCCGGTGAAGAGATACAGCCGGTCGGTCGCCACCGCCGCGAGTGGGCCGATGCGGCCGCTGGCTGCCAACTCGCCAGCGCGGGCCGCCAAGGCCTCCGGGTTCGGCACGCCCCACAGCGCCAGCATGTTCAGCATGCAACCGTTGACGGCGCGGCTGGCGTTCAGAAACCTGGCGCCGCTGTCGGTCGCCATACCGGAAAACGCGCTCTCGGCGCAGCCGTAGGGGCCGCCGGCGATCAGTGCCACACCTGTCACGATGTCGGCGTGGGCAAATTGGAACTGGCCGGCCATGTAGGCGCCCGACGAGATGCCGGAGACTGTGACGCCATCGGCGCGGGCCGCGAGTGCGGGCAAATTGTTCGAGGTCGAGACCTGTCGGCGGTCGTCACCACACCCGAACGGCTGCAGGAGCACCATCCAGCCGGCCATGATTGCGAGCGCCGTCATCAGCCACCAGCGCAGCCATAGCCGCGTCAGCGCGCCCCAGGGGCCGGGCATGTCAAAACTCATGGTGCGCTCGCGTTTTGGTCGTTGCCGATGCGCGCGGACCATAGGGCGGCGGAGGAGAGCGCGCTACGGGGGATGTGCGGGGAATGCATAGAATACCAGGGGTTGCGCGGACGAAGTGAAGACGAAGGGGCGTTGCCCCCTCGCCCCCCACCAAGGGCTTAGCCCTTGGAACCATCACCGGGAGGTCCTGGCACGCCCGTCGCAAAGAAGCAGGGCAAACAGGCTTCGCCTGCGCGGGGTCCGGGGGCGCGCAGCCCCCGCACTTCACTCACTCCCTCAACCGCACCGTCACGCGATCGGCGCGGCCGCTTGCGTCGATGACCGACAGCTTGGCAAAGCCCGGACCCGTCGGCTGCCAGACCACCTCGCGAAGGTGCGGCTCGCTCACGATCGGCTCGCCATCGATCAGCCACGTCAGCGGCAGCTTGCCGCCTTCGGCCTTGAGCAGGATCGCGTCATCCTCGCCGGTCACTTCCAACTCGGCGCGGTCGGGCGGGAAGGCGATGGCCAACGGCTCCTTGATGAACGGATCGGCGCTGGCCGTCACGGGCAGGCGGTCGAACCGGCGCAGCGGCGGCGGC
>JBGSQO010000233.1:0-17199 GCA_041738055.1 Filomicrobium sp. | reverse complement strand
GCCGCCGCGATCCGCCCGGACCGCGCGGCGTTGATTGCCGGCGTTCCCTTGGGTACTGCCGGTCTCCTGCTGGCGGGGGCCAGCATCCTCGTGTGTGCCCCTGCGGCTCGTCTCGAGCACCACCCGGTGACGGGCCGCGCGCTGCACGTGACCAACAGCGCGGAATTACCTCAGTTGTTTCGGGCCGTTCGCGACGATCCAACCCCTGGTGGCGTCTTCGTCAAGGATCGCGCAGGGCTCTTGTGGAACCTGCATGCAACGCACCGCGGGGGGGCCGCCTTCAGCCTCAACTACCCCAAGCCGCAGGCCCACACGTTCAACTATCTGAGCGAGACGTACCAGTTCGGCAGCCAGCGGCCGCACTGGGTGAAGCCAGTCCTCTGCGCCGATTTCGACCGGCGCGCTCTCGACCTTCTCGCCGTCCGCTACCTGTTCTGCCAGACGAAGAAGTTGCCGGCAGGCGGCATGGCGGGGTTTGTCTCCTTGGGCGAAGAAAACGGCATCGTCCTGCTGCGACGAGCCGATGGTTCGGCTCCGGCCGCTGTGCAAGGTGCCGATCGCAGCAACAGCCGGAACGTTGGGTTCGCGCGCTTCTTCTGCCGGTTTGAGGCGGTCCCTCGGGCGGACCCCGGCGCGGCGCGCGAGACCGTTCTGGCTGCTTTCGATCAGGGCCGCTTGCTGGTCTCGGACACAGGGGGAGCGGTTCCCCGGCAGGACTGCCCACAGGACGTGCAGGCCGCTGCGGCTGTCAAGCTCGTCGGCGACACGCCTGGCGCCCTGTCCCTCGAAGTCGAGGCGGCGGCCGACGGCTATGTCTTCGTGCCAGCGAATTTCCATCGTGGCTGGTCGGCGACGGTCAATGGTCGTGCCACGCCGATCGCCGAGGTGTTTCATGCCTACCAGGGCGTTGCCGTTGCGGCCGGCACGAGCCGAGTCGAGTTGCGGTTCGAGGATCACCCGCTGAAGTTGGGACTGGCGGTTTCGGGTGTTGCCCTGGTGCTGTTGGCCGCGCTGACAATCGCGCGTATGCTGTTGGGTCGGCGGCGCCCGACTGCGACGTTGGAAGGCTGATGGGGAGCATTCTTCGCACCATGAGAGGGCCGCGGCCGGTCGGAGGTGATCAGCGATGACCCTCGGTCGGCGAAGCGCCATCGCTCTGTCGGGCAGCGTGATTGTCGCGTTGCCCATTGCTTGGCGTGATGTGACCGGCCCCTCTGAAATTCTGTCGACACTGGCGATATCGGCTTTCAAGCGGCGCCGTCGGTTCGATGACGTCTGAGCGTCTTTGGGTTTTTCTGCTGCTGTCGGTATCGTCGCGGTGACGGGCTATCTCGGAGCGCTGGTGCGCGAGAATTGTGCCACCAGTCGAAGGTCCTTGCCCTTGTCACGCTGGTGTTGTTCACCTACTCATACCGTCCCGCCGATGTTTCGACTCTGCGTCTTTCGGGTCGGCGGGACGGTCGTGATGCTTGATTGCGCCTTGCGACACTCGTTCCGAGAGCCGGCCGGAAGGCGCGGTCTACCGAGAGGTGGGTCAAAACTTCTGCGGGTTGGCATCACTCGTAAAGCACGTTTCTTCACCCTCCCGCGCAGGACCTTCTGGATGAGTGGCCGGACTCAACATCACTATACTGACGATACGGCAGTTCCAGTTGCGGAGCGATTGGCCAGACTGAAGGCCTTCATCGGTCGGTTCGATCGCGATGCACTCGCCATCCGAGCCAATGCCCAGTCTGATTGCGGTAGTCCGATCGAGGCGTTCCGCAGTCATTTGACGACGTATCTCAACGAAGCCCAGGTCGGCCTGGAACTGGTGGCACCGGCCCTGCGTCCCGGCGCGCGCATTCTCGAGGTCGGCTGCGGCGTCGGCATTCTTACGGCTTTTCTGTCTGGAGAGGGCTTCGACGTGGTCGGCATCGAGCCCGGCGCCAAGGGCGGGTTCGGCTTCATGCCGGCCATGAGCCAGGCGATCGCCGAGGCCCTTCCCGAGGCGAGCCGGCCCGTCATATTGCCCATCGGGGGCGAAGACCTCGATCCGCGCTCCCATGGCTCGTTCGACTTGATCTTCTCGGTCAATGTCATCGAGCACGTCATGCAACTCGATGACGCCA
The DNA here is from genome assembly GCA_041738055.1 of Filomicrobium sp. Classification (GTDB taxonomy): domain Bacteria; phylum Pseudomonadota; class Alphaproteobacteria; order Rhizobiales; family Hyphomicrobiaceae; genus Filomicrobium. The sequence goes on along the minus strand of JBGSQO010000233.1, from coordinate 15,088 downwards.
TCGCCGCCATGACCAGAGTGCTGTCGGCGCGGGGACGCATGATGCACCTGTGTCCCAACTATGCGTTCCCCTACGAGCCGCATCTGGCGATCCCGCTGCTGCCCGGCGCGCCTAACCTGACCCGTTATGTCTTTCCGCGCACCATCGAGCGCAACAAGCACGTCTGGAACACCGTCAACTTCGTGACAGCGGGTCGCATTCGTGCCCTCGCACGGATGAACCGCCTGAGCGTCGACTTCGAACCGGGCGTGATGGGGCGGTTTTTCGATCGTGTCCGTCACGACAAGGTTTTCAGCGCCCGCCATCCCGGCATCGTTGGACGGCTGGCGTCGTCCAGCCTTGCCGGCGCTGCCGCCAGCAGGCTTCTGTCGGCCTTGCCGGCGTCGATGGCAAGCCCGATGATCTTCACCTTCGAGCATGTTAAGGAGTAGCGGCTTGTTGCCGGACCGGCAGCAATGACGCCTCGTGGCGGCACACAGGAGACCCGAGCCAATATGCCCACCAACGTGACTGCAATGGCCGTGCTGCTCTCGAGCCTAGTGAGCGGCGCGCTCTCGCAGGTGCTGATCAAATGGAGGCTTGAGGTGCATGCTCCGGGTGGGGTGTCCGACATTCGCGCGCTGTTCCGTTCGGCGATCTTCGACGGGTGGCTGTGGCTGGCGTTCGCATTCCTTCTCACGGCAGCCGCCTTGTGGTATTTCGCGATCTCGCGATTGCCGCTGTCGTTTGCCATGCCGTTTGCCAGCTTGATGACCCCGCTCGTCATTCTGCTGTCGACCATGGGGCTCAACGAGCAGATCACCCCACACCAGATGGCCGCAACCGCCGTCATCGTTGCCGGCGCGCTCTGGCTCAGCATTTTGCAGTCCACCTGACGGCAGGGCGATGAGCGCGGTGCGGTCGCGCACATGTCGCCGTCTTTTGCAGTCCCAGCGGAAAACAACCGAGGCGCCATGCACAAGTACGACATCATCATCGTGACCGGCGGTCTCGGCTTCATCGGCAAGCACTTCGTGCGCCACTGCCTGGACATGGGCTGTTTCGTCAAGAACATCGACAAGGTCAGCTATGCCGCCGACCTCAAGGCGCAAGTCGAATTCGAGGCGCATCCTAACTATAGGTTCTTCAAGTCTGATATCGCCACGCTCGACTTTCTGCCCGAATGCGACGTCGTCGTGAACTTCGCCGCCGAAAGCCACGTCGACAATGCCATCACATCGAACCGCAAGTTCTGCGAGACGAATATTCTCGGCGTGCAGAACCTGCTCGAACTCGTGCGCCAGAAACAGCAGGCCGAGCGACCTTTGTTCGTGCAGGTCTCGACCGACGAGGTTTACGGCGACATCACGAGCGGCCAGCACAGCGAGACGGACATGCTCGTCCCCTCGAACCCTTACTCGGCGACAAAGGCGGCCGCCGACATGCTGATCAAGAGCTGGGGGCGTACCTACGAAATCGATTGGTGCATCGTCCGGCCGACCAACAACTACGGCTGCCACCAGTACCCGGAGAAGCTGATCCCGAAGAGCGCGTGGCGCATGCGGCGCGGACTGGCCGCCATTATGCACGGCGACGGCAGCTACATCCGCTCCTGGCTCCACGCCGACGATACCGCCAAAGCCATTCTGACGATCATCGAGAAGGGCAAGCGCAATACGATCTACAATGCCGGGAGCAATATCGAGTTGCGCAACATCGAGGTCCTGCGGGCGATTGCTAAGCACCTGGGCGTTCCCGAAGAGAAGGCGTGGCGGGCCGTCGGCGACCGCTCCGGGCAGGACGTCCGTTACAGCCTCGACGATCGCCGCCTGAGGGAGCTGGGATGGACCCCGGAGCGACAATTCTTCGACGAACTGCCGCAGATCATCGACACGCTCGATTCGACTCGGTTTGCCTGATCCGCATCCAGTCGGCGCCAATCTTTGGCGGCTCGGCGATTACGACTTCCGGAACGGAGAGGCAATGAAGGTCGATTTCTTTCGCCATGGTCTGGATCGCGACGACGCGGCCACCGTGGCCGACGTGCTGGCCTCGCCGTTCCTGACGACAGGCGGCGTGTGCAAAGCCGTCGAGGAGCAGCTGTGCGCCTACTTCGGGACGCCCCACGCGCTGTTGACCAGCAGCTGGACCTCCGGCGCGACCGCCGTGCTGATGGCGCTGGCAATCGGGCCGGGCGACGAGGTCATCGTGCCGGCGATGACGTTCATCGCCTCGGCCAATGTGGTGGAGATGACCGGGGCTCGCACTGTGCTCGTCGACGTCGATCCGGCGACGTTGCTTGTCACTCCGGAGGCGATGGCTGCTGCCGTGACCGCGCGCACGCGGGCCGTCATCCCCGTGCATCTCTACGGCCAGATGGTGGACATCGCAGCCCTTCGTGCCGCGCTCGATGCCGTTTCTGGACCAGGACAGAGGATCGCCATCATCGAGGACTGCGCGCATTGCTTCGAAGGCAAGCTGCGTGGCGAGCGCCCGGGCCGGCATTCCGACGTAGCCATCTTCTCCTTCTACGCGACCAAGAACGTGACGTGCGGGGAGGGGGGAGGCATCGTCTTCAATTCGACGCCGCTGTTCGAGACCACGCGGGAGACGCGGCTGCACGGCATGAGTGCGATCGCCGCCGACCGGTTCAAAGGTGGCACCTATAACCACTGGGGGATGCAGCGGCTCGGTATCAAGGCCAACCTTCCCGATCTGCTCGCGGCCCTGTTACCAAAGCAGATCGCCAACATCGACTCGCTGCTGACCGTCCGCACAGACGTGGCCATGCGCTACGAAAAGGCCTTCGCAGGCTCGCCGCTGCGCCTGCCGATTGGCGTTCCCGGCGGTACCCACGCGTGGCACCTGTATGTCATCGGGGTGCCCGGCGGGCGGCGGGACCAGGCCATCGCGCGGCTGAATGGGGCCGGCATCGCAGTCACCGTGAACTACAGGGCGCTGCCGGAACTCGCCTACTATTCGGCGCGCTATCCCGACGCTGCAGCGCGGTCTCCGGCGGCGATGACCTGGGGTCGCGAGACGATCAGTCTTCCGCTCTATCCTGGCATGCCAGCCGATCAGCAGCAGCATGTAATCGATATCGTACTCGGCGAGGTCGTACCCCTCGTCGACCCTGTGATGGCCTGACCCCGACATGAAAAAAACGCTCGTCATCCTGCAGTCGAACTACATCCCCTGGAAGGGATACTTCGACCTCATGAACGCGGCCGACGAGTTCGTCATTTTCGACGAGGTCCAGTTCACGCGGCGCGATTGGCGCAACCGCAATAAGCTCATTGTCGGCGGCGAACTCAAGTGGATGACGATCCCCGTCGAGAGCAAGGGCCGCTACGACGCCGCCATTTGCGAGATCGAGGTCTCCGACCCGCAATGGGCCAAGAAGCATTGGACCACCATCCAGCACGCTTACGGCAAGGCTCCATTCTTTGCGCAGTATCGCGACCGCCTGGAGGCCGCCTACAAGTCGGCGGAGGGGCTCAGTCATCTCAGCGCGATCAACCGGCTTTTTCTCGAGATGCTGGCTGATCTGCTGTCCATCTCGACGCCGATGTCGCGTTCTGAGGAAATCCCCAGAACGACCGAGGATCCGGCCGGGCGACTGCTCGAGATCTGCAAGGCCAAGGGCGCCACAACGTACCTGTCCGGGCCGGCTGCGAAGGCCTATATCGACCCGGTGCTGTTCCGTGATGCCGGGATCGAGCTGGGCTGGGCGGACTACCGGGGATATCCAAGCTACCCGCAAGCGCACGAGCCGTTCGAGCATGGCGTGAGCGTGATCGACCTGCTGATGCGGGTCGGACCCGAGGCCCGCGATTACCTCAAGACGGGGCAAGACCGCCGCGGCATCTTCGCTGCATCCTGAGGTCGTCGGACGCTGACGTTGGTGGTGCCGGCTGCTTGCGAGGACTTCTTTGGTTGCGCCTTCCGACACTCCTTCGGAGAGCCGGCCGGAAGGCGCGGGTTGCGCATTACTCCTCGACGGCGATCCCGAAACCGGCGCGGCCGAACCCATTGCCTGAATAAAGCAGGTAGCGACGGCCGTCGTGCTCGAAAACGCAGGGGTATTCGATCATTTCGCTGTCCCAGCCCTCCGGGGCTACGTCGATGTCGGCCTTGTCGCCGATCCGCTCCCACGCCAATCCATCAGAAGATCGCGCCAATCGGATACGATACGTGTCGCCGCGCGAGCAGAACCACATCTTGTAGCCGTCGGGCTCACGGATCACGCAGGGCTTGCAGATGGCGTATTCGCCTGCAAATCCGAAATCGACGGCGATGACGTCCTTGCGTTCCCAACTGATGCCGTCGTCGGATTCGGCATATTTGATCAAGTGGCGCATGTCCTCCTTCTGTTGTCCCCATGCGACATTCGAGCCGTACCACATCCGGAACCGGCCATCCTCCTTGAGCACCCAGGGATACGAGATCGTATAGGGGTCGGTCTCATTCAGCGGGATGATCGGGAAGCGGGAATAGCGGCGGAAGGGCTGATCGGGGCCATCGCTGATCGCCAGACCGAGCGCGTTCTGCCAGGGCACACGGACGGTTAGATGCCAGCCCATGTAATAAAGATAGCGCTTCTCGCCGACTGGGACGATGCAACCGATCGAGCAGCCGGAGTCGTCGAACATGCCATCTTCGCCAGGCAGCAACACAGGCACCTCGGCCTCGGCGAGGACCCGCGTGGGCTCTGTAAGATCGATCTCGATCCAGGAGATCGCCGATCGGTTCTCGTTGTCTCGGGCAGAGAAATAGATCCGAAAGCGGTTGCCGGACACGTGCTCGGCGATAGGGTTTGCCGCATGCGTTTGCCCCCATGGGCGCGATCCGTCGGGCGCGTAAATGTGCCCCAGCTTCCGCCAGCTCATAGCTTCCCCTTTGCCATCATCATGCGCATGAACGCTCCGGCCGGGATGTCCAGCTTGTCCTGGCCCCAGACGTGGACACTGTCGGGCTCGGTGTCGGTGGAGACCATGACGTGAGCGCCAATGAGCGAGCCTTGACCGATCTTGACCCCGTTCGAGACCGTGCAGCCGATGCCGAGAAAGGCGCGCTCCAGGATGCGCGCACTTGCGGCAACGGTGACGTGCGACGAGATCCAGGCATGATCGGAAATCTCGGTCAGGTCGCCGATATGGTTCGACGACCACATCACCACGTTGTTGCCGATCTTCACATCGAGCGAGATCGATTGGTTGTCGAATATGAAGCAGTTCTCGCCGATATTCAGCGGTTCGACGCGAAAAATATTCGAGGCGACGTAGCTTTCGAGGGTATAGCCCTTCGCCTTGGCCTCGCGGAACTTGCGCTCGCGCACGCCGTTCATGCCCTGGTACCCGAGCAGGATCAGCATACGGTAGTCTTCGGGCGGGAAGTGCTTCTCGACATCCTCGTACGCGACGACGGGAAGCCCGCGAAACTCGCTTCGATCGAGGCGTGCCCCGTCGACCGTGAAGCCTACGATCTCGTGGTTGGTATCGCCCTTCAGCATGCGATAGGCGACATCGGCGCCGCGGCCGGTGCCGAACAGGACGATCCGGCTCATGATGCGCCGCCTTGCTTCTTCGTCTGCTCTGCCGCCGCTTTGAGCGATGTATCGAGCCACTCGTAGATGCTGACACCGGCAGCTGCAGCAGCCTCGCGCACGAGGGCCTTGGTTTCAAGGCTGACACCTTCGAGCACGCCGAAATAGCGGGATCTCATGGTGCCGCCCCTGACGCCCGTATGCGCCATGTCGAGGTCGAGCGGCGGCGGGCCATCCTCCTGTCCGCGCGTGAACGCGATGACGTAGAAGCAGTTGGCAATCAGCCATTTGATCGTTACGTCGCGGGCCGATGCCGGCACCGAGTCCAGTGGAGTGCTGGCCTTGAACAGCGGATTGTTGGCGCTGACGATGCCGTCGAACTCGCTGCCCTTGAGCCAAGGGGCGACGGCCTCGTCACCGTAGAGGACGCGGCCGCCACGACGGACGACGCGGGTCAGCTCGGCGGCTGCGTTCTTGAGGTCGCCGAAGTGATTGAAGCCGCCGAAGTGGAAGACGGCATCGAAGTAGTCGTCCGGATAGGGCAGCGCGGTCGCACTGGAAACTGAATACTCCATCCCGCATGTGAATCGATACGTCGCATCATATTCGGCCATGCGCCGCCGACAGACCTCGACCATCCCGCGCGACAGATCCTGCATGTGGAGCTGCCCCTTGGGGCCGAGGCGGCGCGCCAGCCGGTAGCTGTCGCGGCCGGTGCCGCAGCCGATTTCCAGGACACGGGCATCCTCGCTCATGTCGAGCAGATCGACCATGGCCTCGCGCACTGTGTTCTCGTCGGTGTAGAAAGAGGCGAATTGCCAGTCGACGGCGCGATCGTAGATCTCTTCGGCGACGCGGTCGTACTCGCTCTGTGTCTGCCGCTCGATGTCGCTGAAGTGCTCCGGCTCGGTGAGCAGCGGCAGGCCATTCTCGATCGCGTAGACACGCCCAGCCGCGGACTCCAGCCGGCCGCTCACGACGTCCGTCTCGTCGCCGGTGGTCGGCAGGATGGTGAGTGGCGAGCCGTCCAGGGGACACCTGTAGTGGGCAGCGCTCAGCAGTCTCATGGGTGGCCTCTCATTGGGTCGGCGGTTGCCGGAAGCAGCGGTCAGGCTCGCGCGGGCTCGGCAGTGCGGCGGCAAACGACCGTCCACACATGCTCCTCAATGCCCCACCAGTCGTTTCGGCACAACCCGATTCGGGCGTCGGTGAAATAGGGCTGAATGGCCGCTACGATCTCCGTTGCGACATCGAACTTCTTAAGCACGTATCCGTTGCGCACGCCGAACGGATCGTTGGCGATGCGCATGTGCCCGTCGCCGATATCCTCTGCCCCGTCCATGATGTAGCTGGTGCCGACCGGGGCGGAGAACACGAACAGGCCGCCGGGTTGCAAGACGCGCGCGATCTCTGCGATGTTGTCCGCAAACGTTGTGCCTGGGTCGACGTAGTAGCAGGCGTGACATGCAAGGACGTGACCGAAGAACCCGTTCTCGAAGGGGATTGCGTGATTGCGGCCCGGGCGCGCCTCGACCGTGACGCCGAGGGCGGCCATGCGCTCGACCCCGACCTGGCAGATCTCCTCGGAGACTTCCACCCCGTAGACCTGCATGCCGAGATTGGAGAGCAGCGGCATGTTGCGGCCGTCGCCAAAGCCGAGATCGAGTACGCGGCGCCCCGGCAGCTCAGACTTGTCGGTCTTGAGCCGCGGATAGGTGCCAAGGAAGGCCCGAACGACGAACTCGACCGGATAGACGTGCACGGCCTCGCGGGCGCGGTAGAAGGCGTTGTACTTTTCCTCGATCTCACTCGCCAAGGTCGTGTCTCCTGTATTGGACTTCCGCCGCCGGCATGGCGATCACGGCATGCGAGGGATACGTACCACGCTTGACCACGCTGTTGGCGCCGACGACCGTGTTGCGCCCGAGGCGGGCACCCGCGAGGATGGCAACTCCGACGCCTAGCCAGCTGCCCCGCCCGATTTCCACCGGCTCGCCCTTGCCATTTGGCTGCTGCATGATCGGAACGTGCGGGTGCGCGTAGGTGTGGTTGTTGTCGCCAACGAATACTCGCTCGGAAAAGACGGTGTGGTCGCCGATCGTGATGGAGCGCGTGCACGAGAAGAAAGAGAAGCGACCGATCTGGCAGGTGTGCTCGAAAACGATGCGGCCGTCGTATTTGTAGTCGTTCGGGTCGAAATCGCCCCGATACTGTTCTTCGACATAGCCGAGGATGAAGGACAGGTCGGAAAAGGCATTGATGTGGCTGCCTTCGCGTATTGCCGTGCGATCGCCGACGTAAATGTTCTGCGGATTGAGAATGCGGTAGGGGGGCAGAATTTTTGCGTTCTCGCCGAAGTACAGGAACTTGGCCTTGTCCTCGCTGGTCAGCGGCTCGCTCTTCTCAAGAAGAACGTTCTTGCTCTCGATCGGTGTCGGTGCCGTCATTGCACGTCCTCGAGGCCGCTGCGGCTCGTGTGCACGGCCCTTACGATGGTGAAGGGGCGGTTCTTGGTCTCGATGAATACTTTGGCGAGATAGATGCCGATGATCCCGATGAATAGGATCGCCAATCCGACCAGGAACCACAGCGACAGCATAACCGACAGCCAGCCCGCGGGAGTGGGCCCGCCCATGACCCACCGTCCCAGTGCGAACACCCCCAGAAGAGCGGAGATGAAGGAGATGAAGAGGCCGGTGTAGAAAATACCGATGAGCGGCGCCTCGCTGAAGTTCGTCACCGAGTCGAGCATTGCCTTCCAGCGGCGGCCTATCGAATAGCTGGTCGAGCCCTTGTCCTTCTTATCGACGAACATGCCTTGCTGGCGATAGCCTGTAATCACCCAGAGACCGCCGATGATGAGCTGTGTTTCGCGATGCAGGAGCAGACTGTCGACGTAGTTTCGGCGCATCAGCCGAACCGTCAGATGGTTGCTCGGAATTCCATAGGGGATGAGCCAGTTGAAAATGCGATAAGCGATGTAGCCGGTAAAGCGCCGCAGAAGATTGCCTGCTCGATGCTGCTGCATGCCGTAGACGACGTCGTTTCCGGTTTCGTGCAGCGTTGCCCAAAACCGCTCGATGAGTTCGGGGGCCTCTTCCAAATCGCTGTCGATGAGGAAGCAGTAGTCGCCGCTGGCATGCTGCAGTCCGGTCATCAAGGCCTTGTGGTGCCCGAAGTTGCGGGCCAATTCCACGACCTTGACGTGGGGATCGTCGCGGGCGATCGCGGTCGCGATGTCCAACGATCGATCTGGCGATCCATCGTCGACGACGACGATCTCGTAATCGCTCGTGATCGCTCCGGCGGCCGCAGAGGCCCGGCGGATGAACTCGGCGATGGTCGCCTCCGAGCGGTACATGGTGGTGACGACGGATAGCTTCATGGGAGGTCCGCCATCAGCAGTTGGGCGGTCGCCTTGCGGTCGACCTTCCCGTTGGCGTTGAGGGGCAGGGCGTCGATCCGTCTTACGACGGTCGGCTGCATATACGTGGGGAGCCGTGCGCGGCAGTGCTCCTTCAGCTTGTCGAAATCGATGTCGAGATCGCCCGCCGCGCAGAACGCAGCGCGAAGCTCGGGACCGTCGGACCCTACGGCAGCAACGGCAATCGCACGTTGCACGCCGGGAAAGGCTTCGATCGCTAGGTCGATTTCCTCCAGTTCGATGCGATGACCGCGGATCTTGACCTGATTGTCGACGCGCCCACCGAACCACATCAGTCCGTCGGCATCCTCGCGCACGAGATCGCCGGTGCGGTACCAGATCGAGCGGTAGTTGGCCTGCCCAGGATCCTGGCGAAACCGTCGTTGCGTTTCTTCAGGATTATTGAAGTAGCCAAGTCCGACGTTGCCGCCGCCGATCCAGAGTTCGCCGAACGTGCCTGGAGCCACGGGAGCTTCGTTGTGGTCGAGGATGGCGTGTTCGAACCCAGGGTGCATTCGCCCAATCGAGGGAAACGTCCCGCCGGAGTCCTGCGCCTGATCGATGGCCTGCGCGTCGATTTCGATGCTGGAGCAGATGCAGCTCGTTTCCGTCGGTCCATAGACGTTGACCAGTCGGGCGCGGCCTTCGAACAAGTGTCGGAAGGCAGCCAACCGTGCCACCGGGAAACCCTCGCCGCCGAACAGGAACAGACGCGCGGACGGAAGGGTCTCGGGCGTCATCAGCGCCAGCCGCTCGAGTGTCAGGAACAGCGTGGGGACTGCGAAAATCACGCTGGCCTCGCCCTGACGTAGCCGCTTCACCCAGTGTGCCGGGTTGACCATTGCGGACGTCTCCACAGGCACGAGCGTCGCGCCGTTCAGCAGCCCGCCATAGAGATCAAAGACCGCGTTGTCGAAATGCAGAGGGTTGATGTTGGAGAAGCGCTCGCTCTTTGGAGCGCAAACCTGCGTTCGGACCCAATTCATGAGGCTGGCAACACCGCCCGCGGCAATCACCGCGCCCTTGGGCTCGCCGGTCGAGCCGGAGGTGAACATCACGTAGGCCGGCGCGTGGAGCCCGGATGCGGCGGTCGCGGGGCTTGACGGATGCTCCAGTTGCGACAGCCAAGCGGCGCCAGTGGTTGCGTCCGGCAGGCTGAGCGTCTGACCGTAGGGGTTCGCGGTCGCGCCGATCGTCGCGAGGAACTTCGGTTTCAGACGCTCCAGACTCGTCGCGAGGCGGCCGTCAGGACTGCGCGGATCGAGGAACGCATGGATCGCCCCACGCCTGAGGCAGGCGAGCCATAGCGCATACGTCTCGCGTCGCTTCGGCAATTGAATTGCCACCACGTCGCCGCGCTGGACGCCTTGTGCCGCGAGGTAGACGGATACTCGCTCAGCGTCTGCCTTGAGGGTCGCGAAGTCGATCGACGCGTCCGTCAGGACAAGCGCCGTCTTGCCGGGGATGGCATCGACAAGAGCGGAGAACTCTGCCCAAAGGCTTTCCATTGCCGTCGCCCGCCCACCTAGTTCGATCTTCTCGGAACCGCTTGCCTGCGATCCATCTCGTCGACATCGCACTTCGGTGACGATGGGCGGAGTAGAACCGGCGCGCACCTGGCAAACCCGGTCTGCCCGATCGGCCGAAGTGGTTCTGCGCGTCTCTTCCGCCGTTCCACCATCGCTGCCTCCGTGCCGAACGTCAGCCTAGGACGCGCACGGCCTAGATCCTCAGCCCACCGTCGATTTCGAGCACCTTGCCCGAGATGAACGTGCTGCGCGCCAAATACTCGACCGCGTCGCCGATGTCATCCAGGCTACCGAGTCGACCGACCGGTGTGCGGCGAACGTGCACAGCCAGTGCATCGGTCGTCATGGCTGCGTGTGTCGAGGGCACATTGACGAATCCTGGGGCGATCGCATTGACGCGGACCTGCAGCGGCCCGAGTTCCTGGGCCATGGCCTTCGTCATGCCCTCGATGCCCGCCTTGGCCGCACTGTAGGCGATCTGGCCCGGCATACCGCTGGCCGAGATGGAGCTGAAATTCACAATGGCGCCACCACCCGTCCGAGCCATGCGCGCCGCAATGCGGGTCGCTGTGACGAATGCGGTCGTCAGATTGGCGCGGATCACCTTCTCGAAGGTCTCGAGGCCGTGAGGGGTCAATCGCCCGCGAGCGACAGACAAGGCCGGCTCGTTCCAGATGGCCCCAACGGCGTTGGCCAGCAGCCAGATCGGAACACGGCGGGGGAAGACCTCATCGAGGACAAGATCGAACTGATCGGGATCTGCCAGATCGACGCTGCGAGTTGTCACGCTGCCCGTCGCCGGAAGGAGGTTGGCAAGGCTATCGGCATTGACGTCGAGTGCGAGGATAGGGTGGCCAGAGGCTGCGAAGCGTTTCACCAGGGCCGAACCGAGCGACCCGCCCGCACCGGACACTACGACCCACGGACGTTGCTCAGCGTCTGCCATGTTGAAACGTACCCTCGTTCATCCGGCCTGGGCGTCGAGCAGCCGCTGGACGTCACCGACCGTGAGCAGGCGCTCCATCTCGGCATCTTCCAGTTCGCGGCCGAGCATCTCTTCGAGCCGAAGCATCAAGCGCACCATGACGATCGAATCGAGACCCACCACCGAGGCCAAATCCCCGTCGCTCGCGACCGACTCCGCAGGGCATCGGGCGAACTCAGCGATCAAGTGTCTAGCATTCATGGGACCCGATGTGGTTGAGCGCGCAAACGCGGCCTTCTGGACGGCGGCTCTGGTGGATATCATACGCGGCACGTTCGTCAATCCGCAATCCGGCCCGGGGCAATAGCGAAGCAACGTAACTCACGGGCAATGGGCTGGAGACGTCCGCTGATGGGGCCCTGCTGAGGTGGCGCGGTTGCGACGCTTGCTAACCCGGATTGGCCTTGTCATACAGGCCGAACGGGACGGTGGGATCGAAGGGCCGTGTTGCCAAGGTCGAAATCTGCGGCATCCTTGATCATCAGCGCGCACTCGGGGCGGTGCAATAGCCTGGCTGGCGACGTACTTGCCGGCTCTAGCCGCACCTGACCGGGTCTCGATTGGCTTACGCCAGTGCCAGGAGTTGCAGTCATGTCGGGCGGACAACAAGAGGTGACTGCGTCATCCTCACAGATCACGACGGGCCTTTATCGGTTGACGCAGATCCCCGCACTGTATGCGGGCCTGCAGACTCTTCTGGGGGGCCGACGCACCGCAGAACGCCTTGTCGCCGACCACTTCAAGCCCAAGCCCGGCGATCGCATCCTGGACATCGGCTGCGGCTCGTGCAGCATCCTGCCGTACCTCGGTGAGATCTCCTACACGGGGGTCGACCTAAACCCGGACCATATCGCTGCCGCGCGCGCACTCTACGGAACCCGTGCGACCCTCATTTGCGGCGACGCGGAGGCCATCGCGTCGTTGCCGTCTTCGTCCTTTGACCTCGTACTGTGTATTGGTCTCTTTCATCACCTCGATGACGGCGGGCTGTCTCGCCTTGGCCACTCGGTGCACGACAAGCTCGTCTCGGGCGGTCGCCTCGTATCGGTGGACCCCGCTCTGGTCGAAGGACAGCACTGGATCGCTCGCCGGCTCGCACTGGCAGATTCGGGCCGCTGCGTTCGCGAACCGGAGGGCTACGCGCGCGTGCTCGGGGATGCCTTTGCGGCGGTCGAGACGGCGGTGCGCCACGATTTGCTCAGGGTTCCCTATACTCACGCGATCCTGACAGCGACGCGGACGAGTTGACGGCGCGGGGGTGGCCATCCAGGGCCGAGCCACGCGATCATCAGGGCCGCCCAGCCGGTTCGAGTTCGGTTATCAAACGGGCTCAACGCAGCGGCCGGGTCGTCACCCGTAGTATCCGCGATACCAGGCGACGAAGTTGGCGATGCCTTGCTTGATCGGCGTGCTCGGCTTGAAGCCGACGTCGCGGGTGAGATCATCTACGTCCGCGTAGGTGGCCGGTACATCGCCGGGCTGCAGGGGCAGCATGTTCATGACGGCCCGCTTGCCGAGCGCATCCTCGATGGCGCCGATGAAGTCCATCAGCTGCACGGGGTTGTTGTTGCCGATGTTGTAGATCCGGTAGGGCGCTGAGGACAGGGCGGGGTCTGGCGTCGCCGCATCCCAGTCCGGGGAGGCCTCTGCCGGCCGGTCGAGCGTGCGGATGACGCCTTCGACGATATCGTCGATGTAGGTAAAGTCGCGCGAATGGTGGCCGTGATTGAAGACGTCGATGGGTTCGCCGGCCAGGATCTTGCGGGTGAACAGGAACAGAGCCATGTCGGGCCGCCCCCACGGGCCATAGACCGTGAAGAACCGCAAACCGGTGACCGGAAGCCGGTAGAGATGGGCATAGGTATGCGCCATCAGCTCGTTGGCCTTCTTGGTTGCGGCATACAGGCTGAGGGGATGATCGACGTTCTGGTGAACGCTGAACGGGACGGCCGTGTTGGCGCCGTAGACCGACGAGGATGAGGCATAGACTAGGTGCTCGACCCCGTTATGCCGGCAGCCCTCGAGAATGTGGAGCGTGCCCACGATATTGGCGCTGATGTAGTGGTGGGGATGCGTGATCGAGTGGCGCACGCCGGCTTGCGCGGCAAGGTGCACGACGCGATCCGGCCGCTCGGCTGCGAACAGGTGCTCGACCGCCGCCTTGTCCTCCAGGTCGATCTTGTGGAAGCCGAAGCCCTGGCGCCCTTGCAGCTGGGCCAGCCGGGCCTCCTTCAGGCGCACGTCGTAATACGTGTTGAGATTGTCGAGGCCGACGACCGTATCGCCGCGATCGAGCAGCCTCTTCGTGGTGTGGAAACCGATGAAGCCTGCCGCGCCGGTGACGAGTACCTTCATGGAGCCCCTTCTCGAGCTGACGTATGATCGACTGTGGTGGGGGCGTGTCGGCTTCGATTGCCGGCGCCGCTTCCCCCTGAAACCCATACCGTGGATGATCCTGCCGGCACTACGGCCAACGTCATCGTGCCTTGTCGCTCGCCGCGACCCTAAGCGACGGGCCGATGCGAATTCAACAGTTGCCGCCAGTGGGTTGACCGCTCGCTGTGCGGGTCGCGGGCGGCAGGCCGTTGCGGGATGCCTTCGGCATTGAGGCCGTTTGCGGCATTCTCGACCAGTTTCAGCCAGTTGTGCTTCCAGGTGCTCATCTGGAAGTTCGCTTCGGCAAACCGCCGCGCGTTGACCCCAAGGTGATCCCTGAACGCTCGATCGGCGATCAGCCTGTCGATTGCGCTTGCGAGAGCTGTCGGATCGCGCCGGTCGACGAGGAGACCGTTGACGCCGTCGTCGATCAGATGGGCGGCTGCTGCACAGTCGCTGAAACCGATGCAGGGGACGCCATAGGAAAAGGCCTCGACGACGACGTTGGGCAGCCCTTCCTCGAACGAGGGGATGATCAGCGCGTAGGCGCCGCGGTAGATCTTGTCGAGATCGCGGACGACGCCCTCGTCGATGATGCGGGCCTCCGGCGAGCGGGCCAGTGCTTCGGCCAGTTCATCGGCAAAGATGCTCTCTCCGTAGAGCGACAGGCTCCACGGCGCCCGCGCACCCGATGCGCAGAAGGCTGCGACTGCGGCCATTCCGTTCTTGTTGGCGTTCTTCATGGCGCCGACGCAGATCAGGCGGTGGCCGACCTCCTGGGCATCGGCGGCCGTCGACTCCGGCAGAGCGATGGCGTTGTAGAAGGCATAAGCGAAGGGCCGCACCTCCGGGAGAACACTGTCGGCGTAGTGCGGCATTGTAAAGCGAACCCCGGCCGCATGCGCCAGCACGCTCTGGCGGAGCCAGAAGGCCTCCTCGGCGCACCGGCAATCGGCCGTCTCGAACAGCCGCCGCGTCATCGACGCCGGATTGGTGCATTCCTGGATAACGAAGGGGGCCTCCAGCAGCCGGGCCATGTGCGGCGCCAGCCGGTAGAAGAACGGCATGCCAAAACACACGGCGAGATCGTAGCGCTCGGTCGCAAGCCGGGCGGCCTCGTCCGTCGCCATGTCCTGCAGTGCGCGGATTTCCACGCCTGCAGGTAGCGCATAGGCCGGCACATGGGCTCCGCCTGGATGGCAGATGAGGTCGACCCTCGCCGAGGCCGCGGCGAGCGTCTTGGCGAGCTG
>JBGSQO010000223.1:0-6305 GCA_041738055.1 Filomicrobium sp. | reverse complement strand
CGCGCGGGAGGTTCCTCGGTCTCGGCGCCGCGCAAGGCTTCCAGCGCGCCGAAGAACGGCATCAGTTGCGGAGCACTCTCGGTGCCGCCTGAGGCGAGCTTGGCAGCGACGGCGGGGGCGTAGGTGGCGACGAGTTCGGGCTTCGGCTCGAGCCGGGCGGCAGAGCGCATGTGAACGACTTTGTAGCCGTCGGCCTTCAGGGCATCGAGGATCAACGGCAGCGCCTTGGCGGTAGCTGGCTTGATGTCGTGGAACAGCAGGATGCCGCCGTGATGCTGGGCGATCCGCGCCAGCGTCACGCGCACGAGTTCGTCGACGTCGTCGATGAAGCTGTCGTCGGACACGACATCGACGGTGAAGCTCGCGATGCCGCGCTGCTGCAGGTAGCCGAGCAGCGCCGGCCCATCACGCAGGCCGGTGAAGCGGAAAAACGGTGCGACGTCGCCGCCGGAGGCCGCCGCAATCGCCGCAAACCCGCGCTCGATCTCGTCGGTGGCCCGCTCGGGCTTCAAGGCCGGCAGGTTCTTGGGATGCGACCAGGTATGGCCGCCCAGCGTGTGACCGGCATCGAGGATCTGGCGGACGACGGCGGGATAGGCGACCGCCATCTTGCCGACCGAGAAGAACGTGGCCTTGGTGCAGTGGCGGGCGAGCGTGTCCAGGATCGGCTTGGTCACCCACGGGCTCGGACCGTCGTCGAAGGTCAGCACGACCTCCTTAGGTTTGAGAAAGCTCGCCTCGCGCACTTCCTTCGAGATGCTGCCGTAGAGAGGGCCCCCGCGCGCGTCGATTTCAACGGTCCGCGCCAGTCCGATGGCGCCTGCGGGCGCACGGCAGTCCTCAGCCTGGACCGCGGGGGCACCCGCCAGACCCAAGCCCAAGACGATCAAGCCTCTGAGACTGCCCCGCATCGGGCCTTCCTGTCGCCTGGATCGACACCGCGCCGATCACGATCCGGCAAAGATTGACCGACAAATTATTACACGCCAGTGCGACGGCTTATTGCATGGATCAGCCCGAATATGGGCACGGCCCACACTTGCCCAACCTTAGGCGCAGAAATGAGGTGCCATTCGCGGTCGCTCTGGTTACCGTTCCGACCCCAATCCGCTCAGTGCTTGAAGACGTCTTTTGCCCAGTTCGTGTCACCAGCATCCGGCAGCGCTGTAGGTTTCAGGCCGGGAGCCGCCTGCGCTGCTCCCGCTCCCAGCTTCTGCTCCGGCCTCTCGGGAAGCGCGATGCCGGACCGTGCAGCCGCCGGTGTCGCCTCGCGGCGCGTGACGCTGACTTTCAACGTCTCGGCGGTCGGCAAAGCGCGGTCGGACATCGGCCAGACGACGGACCGGGCCGCCAGCGGAACCGGACCCTTCGTCTTGTAGCGCTCCATCTCCTTGGCCGCCATCTCATCGAACTCCTTGCGGGTTTCGACCGGGGCCTTGGCCACGACATGGACGACCTTGTAGCCCTTCTGGGCCAGTTCATCGAGCAGGCGGCCAACGCCGGCAGCCGTGGAGCGCTGGATGTCGTGCATCAGGATCACGCCCTTGCCCTTGGCAGCCAGACCGCTCAGCACGCGATCGACCATGACGTCGCCGGAGCGCGTGCGGAAGTCCGCCGAGTCGATGTCGATCGACCAGTTCGCAATGGCGCGGCTCTTGAGGTGGGCCTGCGCGCGGGCCGGGTCCGACAGGTAGGGAAAGCGGAAGAACGGCGCGACGGGCTTGCCGAGAGCCGCCGAGACGGCCGACAGCCCCAGCTCGATCTCCTTTTCACCCGCCGCCCAGGCCAGAGAGCCCTGCATCTTGTGCGACCAGGTGTGGGTCCCGACCGTATGTCCACGGCGGCCGATTTCCTGAACCATGACCGGATCGACGACGGCCATGCGCCCGACCATGAAGAAGGTGGCCTTGGTGCAATGGCGCTCGAGCGCGTTCAGGACAGCCAGAGACTTGGCGCGTAGCGGGCCGTCGTCGAAGGTGAGCACGACCTCGCCCGGCTTCAGGAAGTCGATGTCGGGATATTGCATGTTGCCGAAGCGAGGCCCGGCCGATGTATCGACCTCCACCACCCGCGAGACGCCCAGCACGCCCTTGCGGTCGGCGCACGATGGCGCGGGCGCTTCGACCGGAGCGGCCTCGAGCCCGGCGAGCGATGGCAGCAGCAGCGCGAGTGCAAGCCCGGCGAGCCAGCGCCCGCTCACCAATGTCACGCGATCCATTCCGATGCCTCTCCCGAGCCCCATATGTAGAGTCCGCCGTCCGGTATTCTACGCCGCGCCGGCTCGCATTCGATTGACAATCCGCAATTGCGGCAGGTCGCAAGGTCCCAAGCCGTATCCGGATCGTCGACTATCCAGCTCCTCCATAGTTGGTTTCGGGGGCTCGAGGCAAGGAAAGGGATGCCGCGCAGCCTCAACGCCCCGGCCACTGTTCGATTGCTGGGGAAAGTCACTTTTTCTATAACGTTCAGTCGCTTGCTGGGCCGGTACAGTCCGATCCAGGGACGCCTGCGGCTCGCGTTGTCCATGACGGTTCATAACCAGCGTTGCCGTGGTGCATCACGGTCCCCAAGTGCGTCGCACTGTGCTAAGCGGCCGTCATGACAACGAGAAACGCAGGAAGCCGGCTCGACATGGCGTGATCCGGGGCCTGCCTGCCACAGTCCGCGCAAGGGAGATGATGATGGAGGAGACGGCGCGGACGGACGCGGAAGGCGCGCAGACGGAACCCACGCGCGAGCGCGTCGAAGCCCTGACGGCGGCTGTCGAGGCCCGCGACAAGGCCAGCGCGCTCGCCATTGTCGGGGACCTGCGCGCGCCCGATCTCGCCGACCTGATCGAATTGATGGACGCCGAGGACCGCGTCCACCTGATCGAACTTCTGGGCGCCGACTTCGATTTCGAGGTGTTGTCGGAACTCGACCAGACGGTTCGCGACGAACTCTCCGAGGCGTTGCCCAACACCCTCCTCGCCCGAGCCGTCACCGAACTCGACACCGACGATGCCGCCTACCTCATCGAGAACCTGGAAGCCGAGGACCGCAAGGAAATCCTCGACCAGCTCACCTTCGATGACCGCTCCGCGCTGGAACGCAACCTCGAGTACGCCGAGGAGACCGCCGGCCGCCTGATGCAGTCGGAGTTCGTCGCCGTTGCCCCGTTCTGGGATGTCGGCCGCGTCATCGACTACATGCGCGAAACCGAGGACCTGCCCGAACACTTCGCCGAGATCTTTGTCGTCGATCCCGCCTTCCGAGTTTTGGGGGCCGTGGAGCTGTCGCGGCTGTTGCGCACCAAGCGCCACGTCAAAGTCGGCGACATCATGAATGCTGACCGTCACGTAGTGATCGCCACCGAGGATCAGGAAGAGGTCGCCCGCCAGTTCCGCCGCTACGACCTCATCAGCGCGCCCGTCGTCGACGCCAACGACCGTCTCGTCGGTGTCGTCACGGTCGACGACGTCGTCGAGGTCATCGAGGAGGAGGCCGAGGAAGACATCAAGGCGCTGGCCGGCATCGGTGACGAGACCTTGGCGGACTCGGTCTACTGGACGGTGCGTTCGCGCGTGCCTTGGCTCATTGTCAACCTCGGCACCGCGCTCGTTGCCTCCACCGTCATCCAGATGTTCGATGCGACCATCGAGCAGATGGTGGCGCTCGCCGTGCTGATGCCGATCGTCGCCTCGATGGGTGGCAATGCGGCCACGCAAACCATGACCGTCACCGTGCGCGCACTCGCCACCAACAAGCTCTCGCGCCTCAACGCCCAGCGGATCATCACGCGCGAGGCCGTCGTGGGGCTCGTCAACGGGCTGGTGCTGTCGGTGCTGATGGCCTTTGTCGCCTTCATCTGGTTCGGCTCCGGGGCGCTGGCCGCCGTCATCGCCGCCGCCATCGTCGTCAACCTGATCGTCGCAGCGCTTGCCGGCATCCTGGTCCCGATGGCACTCGACCGGCTGGACTTCGATCCGGCGCCGTCGTCGGGCGTGTTCGTCACCATGATGACCGACGTCGTCGGCTTCTTCGCTTTCCTGGGGCTTGCCGCGGTGTGGCTCGTCTGAGCGGCGGATTGGATCGGGCGATATTCGGTCGCGCGGCCGTCACGGCGATTGAGTAGTATCGCGACGTTCCGCCAGCCAACGAGAGACCCGGCGATGCCCATGACCGCGACACCACCCGACGGCGCCGAAAAGAAGCGCATCACGCACATGCGCCAGATCCTGCTGTGGCCGGTGGAGCTGATCCCGGCCAATGGTCGCGTCGACGGCATCGACCGGGTGCGCTCCTGGGCCAATCTGCTGTCCAAGGCGGCCGGCTCGCCGTGGTCGATCCTCGACGACGAGTTCGGCGACCCTAAGGACTTCCAGGAGCGCCATTACAACGAGTTCGCGAGCTTCCTGCCGCCGGTGCAGCGCTTCCTTTACGGACAGCCCCTCGACGGCAGCCCGAAGAAAAATGCGCGGGCCAGCGGCAAAGCCGATGCCTTGCGACCCGGCACCGGTGGCAGCGCCATCACCGTGCTGCGCCGCTGCGACATCGCGGGCGTCCGGCTGACGCTGGATGAAGGGTCAACCCCGATCGACTACACGGTCGCCCACGTCGATCTCCACCTGTTCGACGATCTCGACATCGCCATCCTCGCCGTCGAGGTCTACGCCAACGACATCGACTTCGACACCGGGCTCGAAGCCTTGTTCCGCTTCGGTCGCGCCTATCCCGCCTACTGGGAGCCGGACGGCCGCGGCGGCCATTGTCCCTGGCAGGTCGAGTGGCTCGATGTGAGCGGCAAGACTCTGTCGGTTTCCGACTATCAGAACCGCTCGAAATTCCTGGCGTTCGTCTGTGAGCATCGCGCCCCGGCGATTGCCGCGCATTGGGAGTTCATGCTGGCGCCGCTCGACTTCCACATGGAAAAGAGCGCCAACCGGCCCCGCTTCCGGCAGCTCGAATACTACCGCATGCCCTACATGGTGTTTCTGGCGCTACCCGATCCCAAGGCGCTGAGCCGGGCCGACCACATCCGCCTGGCGCTGGGCAACGCACCGGGCCAGGACGGGGTGCTGCCGTATTCCAGCGAGTACCTCAAGGACTTCGAAACCCGCTACAGCTACGACCGTTATCTCGACGAGCCCGGTCAGGCCCTGCCGGCGGGCATGTCCCATGGCGTGCGCTACATGGCGGCCGGCAACACGCTGGTCACCATCGGCTCCGACCAGGACCCTTTCTTCATGGGCGAGCACAGCGGCTATCTCTCCCGCTTCCGCCACCAGCACTTCCTGATGTTCCTGATCGCCCACATCCAAAAGGCGGGGCTGCGCCTGTTCTCCGACCGGCTGATCGCGGCGGCCTCAAAGCTCGATGCCCGCGACGACGGAAGCGCGCTCGCCTTTCAGCGCACCATGCGGGTGACGCACGAGCACTTCCTGCGGTTTGCGCAGCGCGCGTGGTTCCACGAGATTTCCAATCAGGCCCAGATGCGCGAATTGTTCGCCATGACGCGCAAGCATCTGGAGTTGGAGCCCTTGTTCAGCGAGGTTCGCGAGGAATTGCAGGACATGGGCAACTTCCTCGACATGGATGCCATGCGCCGCCAGAACGAGACCGTCGTGCGGCTGACCGTCGTCACCACCTTCGGCCTGATGGGCACGGTCGCGACGGGCCTGCTCGGCATGAACATCATCGCCTGGGCGGAGGAGCCGCTACCCTGGCGGATCGGCGTGTTCGTCTCGTTCCTGACCGCGATCGTCGCCTTGACGCTCTACACCGTCGTCAAGTCGCGCCGCCTGTCCGAATTCCTCGACACCCTGTCGGACGAGAGGGCCTCGTCGTGGCAAACGATCAAGGCCTTCTTCCGGGTCTGGTTCGGCGGCCGGCGGCCACGCTGAGGAAAGTGAAGGCGGGGGCTCTGCCCGGCCAACACTCAGTAAACTGGTGTTGGATGCGCCCCCGGACCCCGCGCTGGGGATCACCCCGATTGCTCCCTCCTGGGCAACGGGCGCGCCCTAAACTCCCGGTAATGGTTCCAAGGGCTTAGCCCTTGGTGGGGGTCGAGGGGGCAACGCCCCTCGTCTTCACTTCACCACTTGCCAAGAACACGCGGGGACGCCCGCGCTAGGGCCCCCTCACATCCCTGTCATGCGGGCGATGTGGGTGAAGACCTGCGCCCATTGCGGGGTCGAGGCCATGATCTGGGCGAGATCGGCGGCGACGTCGCGCAGCCGGATGCGGGAGGCCGGCGAGGGGGTGCCCTCGCGCATCAGCCGCTCCAGTTCGTCGAGGCGGGCGGCGATGTGGCCGGCGGACGGGTC
>JBGSQO010000200.1:0-5550 GCA_041738055.1 Filomicrobium sp. | reverse complement strand
GCACGCGCACGCGGAACACCGAGCCGCTGCCGGCTTCCGACACGACCTCGATGGAATGGTCGAGAATGCGGCAAATGCGCTCGACGATGGAGAGGCCGAGGCCGAGCCCGCGCTCGTTGCTGCCCGCCCCTTCCAGCCGCTGGAACTCGCGGAAGATGATCTCGTGCTTGTCCTCGGGGATGCCCGGCCCGGTATCGACCACCTCGATGGCCAGGAGATCGCCCTGCCGCCGCACGCCCAGCACAATGCCGCCGCGGCGCGTGTACTTGATGGCGTTGGAGACGAGGTTCTGCAGCACGCGCCGCAACAGCTTGCGGTCCGAACGCACCCACAGCGCGGTGGCGACGACCCGCAGCTCCAGCCCCTTTTCAGCGGCGACGGGGCCGAACTCCACTTTCAGCTGGTTGAACAGCAGGGACAGCGGGAAGGCGGCGATCTCCGTCTCCATGCGGCCGGCATCCATGCGCGAGATGTCGATCAGCGTGGAAAAGATCTCCTCGACGGCGACCAGCGAGGCATCGACGTGGCCGGCCAGCGCCGTGGAGGTCGGATCGAGTGGGCGCTCCGACAGGCTGGTGGCATAGAGCCGGGCGGCGTTCAGCGGCTGGAGGATGTCGTGGCTGGCAGCGGCCAGAAAGCGGGTCTTGTCCAGGTTGGCGTTGTCGGCCTTGGCCTTGGCGATGGCGAGCGCCGAGTTGACCTCCAGCAGTTCCGCCGTCCGCTCGCGCACGCGCCGTTCGAGGGTCTCGTTGGCCCGCTCCAGCGCCATCGCCGCCAGCATCTGCTCGGTGATGTCGGAATAGGTCGTCACGATGCCGCCCTGCGGCATGGCGCTCGTCCGGATCTCCAGCACGTTCTGCTTGCGCGCGTTCGGCTCCTGGTAGGTCTCCTTCGTGACGGCGAGCCGGAGCAGGCGCAGCGCCACCTGCTCCTCGACATCGCCGGGACCGTAGTCGCCGCGCTCGGCGCAGAAGCGCAGGATGCGGTCGAGTGGCATCCCGACGCGAGCCAAGTCCGCCGGCAGGTCGATCAACTCTCGGAACTCCCGGTTCCAGCAGATCAGCCGCATGTCCTTGTCGAACACGCTGAGGCCGTGGCGCACCTGATCGAGCGCCGATTGCAACAGGTCGCGGTTGTACTGCAGGGCTTCCGACGCATCGTCGAGGAGTTGCAGCGCCCGCTGCCCGGTGACGTTGCCGCGCCGCAGCAGCAGGGCCAGCACCAATCGCGAGGAGGCCGCGCCGATGGAGGAGGCCAGCACGTGCTCGGCAAAGCGCACGACGTTGAGATCGGCTTCCGCGGTGTCGTCGAGCACGATGCCCCGGCTCACGGCATACTGCTGGAACGAGCGTTCGGCGCGCTCGGCACCCAGATAGCGCCCGACGGTGGCCTTGACCTCGCCGACCTTGATGGCGCTGCGCCACAGCCGCCCGGAGGTCGATGGCGCCAGCCGCCCCTGGTCCTCCGGCACGAAGAAGCCGGCCTGCAACCGCTCCACCGGCAGCGGCGCGCGCAGCACCGACACCGTGATGTAGGCGATCACGTTGGCGCCCACACTCCAGAGCACGCCGTGAGTCAGCGGCTCGAACTGCAGGAATAGAAGCGCTTCCGGACGAAGCAGCGCGATGCCGAGCGGGCCTTCCGTCAGGATCGCCGTATCGATCCAGCCGGCCTTGGCGACCCAGGGCAGCAGCAGCGTGTAGGCCCACAGCAGGAAGCCGGTCGATATGCCGGCGATGGCGCCCATCGCGGTTCCCTTGCGCCACAGGAGCCCGAGGAAGAAGGCCGGGGCCAGCTGCGCGATGGCGGCAAACGAAATGAGGCCGATGCTCGCCAGCACCTGGGCGTCGCCGAGGGTCGCGAAGACGAGGTAGGCCAGCAGCAGAAGGACGAAGATGGCGACGCGGCGCACCGCCAGAACGGTCCCCGCCATGTCCTCGTCGGCGAGCAGATCAGCGCTGCGGTTGCGGATCAGCGCGGGGATCACCAGCCCGTTCGACAGCATGATCGCGAGCGCGATGGACTCGACGACGACCATGGCGGTGGCCGCCGACAGCCCGCCGATGAACGCGATCATGGCCATGATGCCGTTGCCGCTGCCGACGGCCAGGTTGACGACGAAGAAATCGGGGTCAGACCCCGGCTGGGGCGGCATCAGGAGGCCGGCCGCAGCGATCGGCACGACCAGCAGGTTGATGAGCACGAGATACAGCGGAAACAACCAAGAGGCGCGGCGGATTTCGCCCTCGGTGTTGTTCTCGACGACCGCGACGTGGAACTGGCGCGGCAACAGGATGACACTGACGAAGCTGAGGAAGGTGACGGTCAGCCACGTGCCGCCGTTGAACGAGTGCGAGAATACGGCCATGGCCTGCGGCTCGGCCTCCGCTGCCAGGACGAACGCCTTCGGGCCGCCCATCAGGACGAAGACGACGAACAGGCCGACGGCGACGAACGCGGCGAGCTTGACGAGAGACTCGACGGCAATGGCCAGCATCAAGCCTTGCTGGTGCTCGGTCGCGTCGATGTGGCGGGTGCCGAACAGCACGGCAAAGACCGCCAGCATGATGGTGATGACGAGCGCCGTATCGACGAACTCGAGCCCCGGGAGCGCAAGCCCGACCACGGGTGCATTGCCGATCAGGCTGTCGAGCGAGACCGCGATCGCCTTCAACTGCAGCGCGATATAGGGCAACGCACCGACGACGGCGACCAGCGTGACGAGGGCCGCAACCGACTGCGACTTGCCGTAACGGGCCGCCATGAAGTCGGCGACGGACGTGATGTTGTGGGTCTTGGCGAGCCGCACGATGCGGATGACGAGCGGCAACCCGATCGTGAACATCAGGATCGGGCCGAGGTAGACGGGCACGAAATCGTAGCCGGTGCGTGCCGCCAGCCCGACGCTGCCGAAGTAGGTCCAGGACGTGCAGTAGGTGGCCAGCGACAGGGCGTAGATCAACGGACGGCCGGACGATTTGCCTCCGGGTCCCTTCAGACGGTCGCCGAGCCAGGCGATCGCGAACAGCACCAGCAGGTAGCCGACCGCGACGGCGAAGATGGTGGGGCTGTCGAACATCGGCGAGGACGGACTTTCGGCTGGGATGTCATGCAGGCGGACGGCGGTCGCAATGCACCTCGCGACAGCCTGTCATACCGTCCCGCCGATGTTTTGACTCTGGGTCTGTTCGGTCGGCGGGACGGTATTGTCTTTGTTTGCGCCTTCCGACACTCGTTCCGAGAGCCGGCCGGAAGGCGCCGTCTGCCGTGAGGTGGGTCAAAACTTCTGCGGGTTGGTATCACACACACAATTGCCGAGCCTGCCGCCCTTGTCCATTGGTTCGCTGTCTGGGCATCGATGTCCATCCGACGTGCACGCTCGCGCCCGGCAGTCGGCAAAAATCGTCCTGTCATGAAAGAGTTATGGTTACTGGATTGCGACTTGCCGATTGAACGGCCGATGACCTTGGCGTATCGTCCGCGTGCCTCATTGGGCCGGAATCCCCGGCGCCAGTGGGCTGGGTCCTGGCTGACGCCGCGGCGGCCGCCACAACTGGGGGAGAACACGACATGGGAATTCTTCAGGAATTTCGTGAGTTTGCCGTCAAGGGCAACATGATCGACATGGCTGTCGGCATCATCATTGGCGGCGCCTTCGGCACGATCGTCACCTCGCTGGTGAACGACGTGATCATGCCGCCGATCGGTTTGGCCCTCGGCGGCGTCGATTTCTCCGACATCAAGGTGCCGCTGGCCGCTGCCGTTGGCGACAAGCCTCCGGTTTCGATGAACATCGGCCTGTTCATCAACCACATGATCAGCTTCTTGATCGTCGCCTTCGCCGTGTTCATGCTGGTCAAGGGCGTCAACAAGATCCGGCAGACGTTCGAGAAGCAGCAGGCCGCCGCTCCCCCGCCCGGTCCCTCGCCGACCGAGGCGCTGCTGGCCGAGATCCGCGACGAGCTGCGCCGCCGCTGACGGTGACTTGGAGCAACTCTCGAGCGCACACTATACAGGGCAGGTTGCCATCCAGCGGCCTGCCCCACGTTGCTTCAGAGGTTGCGCCCGCAATTCCCGCATCTTCGCCCGACATCTGCCTGCAACATTCATAAATCGCAACATTTGCATGTCACAGTTCACATCGTCGCATTGACCCGGCCGCGTTCGGGGAGCATGCAATGCCTTTAAGGCGCGCGGTCAAGCCTCTCTCCGGGCTTGGACACAACCGCCAAGTCAGGGAACGATGCCAGTTGTGACAGTTGAGCCCACCGCCGTCAGCCGCGGTGGCGCTGTCGCAGCCTCCGAGAGTGGACAGGGCCGATGAACCTCTATTTGCCCATTGCCGAGGTCTCCGCGAATATCTTCGTCTTCCTCGGCATGGGCGCGGCCGTCGGGTTCCTGTCGGGCATGTTCGGCGTCGGTGGCGGCTTTCTCATGACGCCCCTGTTGATCTTCTCCGGCATTCCCCCAGCTATCGCCGTCGGCACCGAGGCCGCCCAGATCGTCGCCTCCTCCGTTTCCGGCGCCATCGCCCAGTACCAGCGCAAGAACGTCGATATCAAATTGGGCGTCGTGCTGCTGTCGGGTGGTATCGTCGGCTCGGTCATCGGCGTTCAGCTGGTCAAGATCCTGCGCGAACTCGGCCAGTTCGAGCTGTTCGTCTCGCTGACCTACGTCACCTTCCTCGGCATCATCGGCACCTTGATGATGATCGAAAGCCTGAACACCATGCGCAAGGCGGCTGCCGGCAAGTCCGTCTCCATGCGGCGCCCCGGCCAGCACAGCTGGATCCACGGGCTGCCGCTGAAGATGCGGTTCCAGCGCTCCAAGCTGTATATCAGCGCCATTCCGCCCATTTTGATCGGCGCGTTCGTCGGCATGCTGGGTGCCATCATGGGTGTCGGCGGTGGGTTCGTCATGGTTCCGGCCATGATCTACATCCTGCGCGTGCCGACCAACGTGGTCGTTGGAACGTCGTTGTTCCAGATCCTGTTCGTGACGGGCGCGACCACGATCCTGCACGCCTACCAGAACCACACCGTCGACATCGTGCTGGTCATGCTGTTGATGATTGGTGGCGTGATCGGCGCCCAGTTCGGCACGGTCGCGGGCGAAAAGCTGAAGGGCGAGCAACTGCGGTTCCTGCTGGCTGGCCTCGTTCTGCTCGTCTGCCTGCGCATTGCCTGGAATCTCGTCGTCGAGCCCTCCGAGCTGTATTCGCTGAGCGGCATGGTTGGGGGACATTAAGCGCCATGGCCGATCGCAAAAAAATGGGTGACGGGTCCGGACAAGGCGCAGGCCCTTCGGGAGAGAACGGCATGCGCGCGCGCGTCGCCCAGACGACCCGCAAGGTGGCCACGACCGTGCGCGGGGCCCTGCCGGAGATGAGCCCCGGCGACATGGGCAACCTGTTGCGCAAGCGCAATCTTCAATTCGCGTTCGGCGTCGCCATCGTCGTCATCCTGTTTGCCGTGTTCCGCTTCACCGGACAGCAGGAGCCCGCGCCGACCGCGCCAGCCGGCCCGCAAAAGCCGGCCGCCGCTCCCGTGG
>JBGSQO010000417.1:0-3752 GCA_041738055.1 Filomicrobium sp. | reverse complement strand
CGGAGACCAGCGTGCCGCCGGGATCGGCCAAAGCCTGCAGGCGGGCGGCGATGTTGAGCGTCTCGCCGAACGGCAGGTCGCCGTCGAATAGTACGTCGCCCAGATGAATGCCGATCCGGAGCCGCATGCCGCCGAGGTTCTGGTGTACGGCCAGCCGGTTCTGGATGGCGAGCGCGCACTGCACGGCTTCGACCGCGCTCTCGAACAGGGCGAACAAGCCATCGCCCGGCATGCCGATCAGATTTCCCTCGAAGCGGTCGAGTTCCTCCCGGCCGATCTTCAGGATGTCGGTGAGATGTCCGAAGGCGCGGGTCTCGCTGACCGACACGCGCCCGGAGAAATTGGCGACGTCGGCGGAGAACGCCGCGCGCAGCCGCCGTTTCCGGTTGCCGGCTGGTCGCTCAGGATTGTCGGGACGCGCGTTCATGGTGCTGTGTCTCAGGTCCGGCCGCGGGTATTACCGGGCTTTGCCCGACGGGTGAGAAAGCGGGTGCGGTCGGCCTCGTTGTCGATCGCGCGGGCCAGATGTTCGTAGTAGTCCTCGCGCCCGATGGCGGTCTTGGCCTCGCGCTCGGCTAAGAGCTTGGCGACCGGACCGATGAGCGGGAGCAGCAACTCGGTCGCTTCTCGAATTTCAAGTTCGGAAATCACCGCGTCGAGCTGGGCTGCGGCAATGCCCTGGTCCTCGCGCAGCCATTTCTCGGCGGCCTTGCGGAAGCGCTCGGCCTCCGCCGCACCGGGGATCTGGGCGGACAGTCGCGTCAGCAGCTTGTCGGCATCCGTCGTCTCGCGCGAGGCCTTGGCGAGCACGAGACGCGCGATGGGGCCGATCGAGCGCGCCAGCGTCTCCTCGAGATGGCCGAGGGTCGCCGGTGTCAGCTTCTCGGCCATGGTGCGGTTGAGGCTGCCCTTCGAGCTTTCGGTGAGGTCGCCGGTCTGGCGTTGCGTGATGCGGGTCAGATCGACCGACTGCACCGCTTCCAGGGCCGGCGCCCGCTCGAGGGCCGCGATCAAGGCCGAGCTGAACTGGTCGGCGGTGGCGTAGCGGTCGGTCGGATTGCGCGCCAACGCCTTCTGCATGACCTGATCGAGGGAGACCGACAGCTCCGGTCGCAAGGTCGCGAGAGCCGGCGGCGCGTCGTTCAGGAGTTTGCGCATCAACTCGGGGATGTCGGCGGCGACGAAGGGCTTGGCCCCGGTCAACAGCTGGAACAGGATGATACCGGCCGCAAACAGGTCCGAGCGACCGTCCACTTCACGGCCGAGGAACTGCTCGGGTGACATATAGTTGGGCGTGCCCAGCGCGCCGCCGCCGGCTTGGGTCAGGCCGAGATCCTGGAAGCGGGCGACGCCGAAGTCAGTGACCTTGATGGAGGTGGCGGCCGGGCAGAGAATGTTGGCGGGTTTGACGTCGCGATGGATGACGCCCTTCTCGTGGGCGTGCCCGAGTGCCGACAGCAGTTGCACCATGATCTCTCCGACCTGATGCAACGGCAAGAGCGTGCCGGAACGGGTGACGTTCTCCAGCGTGCCTGCGGTCACGTACTCCATGATGATGAAGGGCGTGCCGTCCTGCTCGACGTAGTCGAACACAGTGACGATGTTGGGATGCTGGCAGCGTCCGGCCGAGCGGGCCTCGCTGGCGAACCGTTTCAAAAGTCCGTTCTGGTCGTCGACGCCGGCCAGCACCTCACGCCGCAGCGTCTTGATGGCGACGGCCCGGCAGATGTTGGGGTCGAAACCCTTGTAGACGACGCCGATGGCGCCACGCCCGATGATGCCGTCGACCCGGTACTTGCCGATGCTCGCGGGCGTGCCGTCGCGATCGGTCCCGAGGAACCCGCCACCATTCCCGCCTGTGTCATCCACGTTCATCGGCACGTCTTCCCGCTCCGGGAGGTCCGCCACGAGGTACAGAACGGCATCCGGAGCCGGGGCGTGCCCCCGGCCCGGATGCTCCGCCCTCTCAGGTCTCCAGCATCTTCATAGCGTTGTCGAGGCTTCTCCGCATCCGGTTGAAGGATTGCGACAGCGAAGCGATCTCATCGGAGCCGGGATGAATGTACTCCGGCTGCGAGCTGTCGCCCATGCTGACCCGCTCGGCGATCTCGGCCATCTTGATGACGGGCGTGACGACCATCCAGCGCAGTAGCGCATTGATGAGCAGCAGCAGGACGAGGAAGATCGCGCTCATCACGCCGATCAGCAGTTGCAGGTTCTCCCACGTCTGCTCCTCGGCGACCGAAAGCGGCACCGAGAACACCTGCGCGCCGATGATCTCGTTCAGCTTCCAGCCGAAGCCGTTCTTGTCGCCATAGAGAGCCACCATCGAGGCGGGCGCCTTGTCGGGGGTGGAGTGGCAGACAAGGCAGCCATCGGACTTGATCGGCAGCGGGAAGGCGACCGTGTACTGGCGGCCCTTGTCGGTATCCCGGATCTCGACGACCTCTTTGAGCGAGGTGTCGGCCCGGAGCTTCTCGATCAGGGTCTTCTCCCAGGCACTGGCCAGATCCGACGGGTTGGTCGGATTGAGCGCAGCCTCCTTGTAGTAGAAGTCCGGATAGTAGTCGCGGAACTTGTTAAAAGCCGTCTGGGCCGAGAACGAAGGAACCGTCTGCGGCAGGAACTGCACATCCGACATATCCGAGAGGAGCGGGCGGATCTCTTCCTGCGTGTAGCCGCGGACGGCGAGGGCCTGAGCGCGCAACACGCCGATCTGGGCGTGCAGCCGCTCCAGCGCATTGTTATGGGACACCTGATAGAACAGCACCGAAGATGCCAGTAGTGCCAAAAGAAAGCATGCCGCAAGGATCAAGTTGAATTTGAGCCTCAGTCCCATGGACGTTCCCTCCCGTTCGCCTTAAACAGACCGTCACCGCTACCGTCATACGACAAAGTGCTGCCGATTTGAGCCGAGGCCTCGACGATGACCGCTTTGCCCCGCCATGACGTCAATCCTCTTGCAGAGAGCGGCACGGAGCGCTGTTCCCGGCGGATCACCCTAGCGTCGAGCTTCGGAACTCTACTGTACAGTCTAATTCTTGCGATCGTGCTGTCGTCTGCAACGGTTCCGGCAACCGCGGCAGATCGCGTTGCACTCGTCATGTCCGTGCAAGACTACGGCCACTTCGCAAAATCGCCCGTTGCAACAGCAACCGCCCAGAAGCTCGCGGATGCCCTGAAGGGCCAGGGCTTCGAGGTCCTGCTCTCCAAAAATCCGAACAATGCCGATGCGCGCGCCATGCTGCGCGATTTCGCCGGCAAGGCCGATGGCGCCAATACGGCGATCGTCGTGCTGATGGGGCATGGCGCCTCGTCGGGCGGGCGGACCTATTTCCTGCCGTCCAATGCCGAGATCACGCGGGAGAGCGATCTGCTGTCGCGGGCACTGGCGCTGCCGAGCGTCGTGCAGATGGTGGGCCGCGCTAAGTTCGGCGCCGTGCTCTTCACCATGACGGTGGCCGACATTCCCTCGACGCTGCAGGCCATCACGCCGCGTCCAAGTTTCCCCGGCGAGCCGCCAAAGAACGTCGTTGTGGTGTTCTCGTCCTCCGACAAAGTGCCGGTCTCGCGCGTCGACCGGGTGAGCGAGCAGGCCGCCGCCGATCTGGCCGATGCCGCTTCCGAAAAGCCGCTGCCCGCCGAGGTTCTGGTCAACGCGGCCGCGGCGGGTGGCGTCGGCAAGGTTTACGGGAGTGTGCCCGTCCTCGACCTGTCGAAAGCGCCCGAGCCGGTCGTTGCTGCCAACCCGT
>JBGSQO010000184.1:0-1990 GCA_041738055.1 Filomicrobium sp. | reverse complement strand
CTGCCGGCGTGGGCGCTGGCTCCGACCGCGATCGACGCGTCCCCGTTCGACGACCCCGCTGATGCGCCAGAGTTCACCGCGTTCGTCGAGACCGTCGAGACCGACCTGCCATCCGATCCGTTCGCCGATCTGGAGGAGGACACGGAAACCGACGAGGCGACGGTCACGATCGCCCAGCGCTTGAAGCCACGCGCGGACGTCGACGGCTGATCGGCGGCCTGTGTGCCATCGAGACGTGCTCGGTCATACCGTCCGGACTAGCCGGTCACTCATCTGACTGTCCGATCGGCCGGACGGTATTTTCTTTGTCTGCGCCTTCCGACACTCGTTCCGAGAGCCGGCCGGAAGGCGCGGTCTGCCGAGAGCGATGCGTCAGGAGATCGTTCGGTCGGTATCAGTCCCAAAATCGGACTCCTGTTCAACGGATGCTTAACCGTCTTTGGCGCTTAATGCTCCTCGTCATCGAGCGTCCGAATGCGCCTTGCCTGCCAGCCCCGGCAGGAGCCTCGAGAAGGGAATTCCACATGCGCCTCACAACTCCAGCCGGTCTCATGGTCGTCAAGAAGGAGGAGAAGGAGGGCAAGCTCGGTCAGTTCGTCGACAAGTATCTCGCCGCCCGGCAGGCTGCCGGCATCACGGCACCCGCCTGCCTGCTGCTCGTCGCCCGCTCGGCCGAGAGCCCCGTCGTGCGCGCTCTGGCTGCCCGCTCGGATGCGCTGGAGGCCCAAGGGATCCTGGTCCGCGCCGTGCTGACGCTGATCGATCACACGGAGTTCGGTGGGAGCGTGCAGGTCCCCGGCCGTCTCGTCGGCGAGGGCATGCTTCGGCTCGTCTCGGACGCCCGTCTCTACGAGGCGCACGAGCAGCTCGTCATCGATGCCGAGACGACATGGGTCGGCGACTGTATGCGCCGCGAGCCCGGCAAGCGGGATTCCTACGAGCGCTTCGCTGAAGGGTGCCGGGAAACGGCCCGGCTGACGGCGCGCGCGTTCGACCGCATGTGGTCGGCCGGCGTCTCGGGCGATCACCTGATCGGATCCGCCGTCATCCAGATCGCGTCCGATTCGACCATCGACCCGTCGAGCCTGCCGGAGGCCTCGATCTCGGCCACAGCCACAGTATCGACGCGGCATTGAAGCCCGAAGAGACAGGCCCAAGGTGAAGAAGCCGCCCTTATCTGGCGGCTTTTTCGCGTTCAGGGCGCCACTGCGGGCCGGGTCGCAAAGCGGATGCCGAGGCCGCCGATCACCTGATGGCTGGTCAAGGTCGTCGCGAGGTTGCCGCCTGGGGGCGTGACGCCCGACCACCAGTTCGCGGCCTGCCGGTAGAGATCGTAGAACAGTCCGATCTTGGTGCCGTCCAGCTCCGACAGCGGCGCGTTGTAGGAGGCAAGCGAGAACTTGTACTCGATGAAGTAGCTGAGGCGAGGCACGCGGAACTCGAGCCCGAGCACGATCTGGCCGACGGGGCCGGTGTACTGGTACTCATAGGTGCGCCGGCCGCCCTTGATGAGCTGCACCTCGGTATGCGGCAGGTTGATGCCAGCCCCCACGCCGCCGTAGAGCGACAGCCGGGGGTGCAGGTCGACGAGCCGCATCAGGCCGTTCAGCGTCAGCATGTTGTGGCCGTGGCTGAACTCCAGCCGGCGGAAGACATCGCCCAGCTTGCTCGTCTCCGGCAGCGGCTGGCCGGCCAGCGTGCCCTTGAACTTCGCCTCGTTGGCGAGTTCCGCAATCGTCTTGGAGTGCGTGAAATCCAGCATGCCGCCGGTGCGACCGCCGTCCCCCCAGCGCACCACGCGCACGCCGTAGTAGATCGGGTCGGTGAACGGCTCGCCGCGCCACGCGACTGGGCCGGCGGTGAAGTCGGTCCCTTTGGCCTTGTCGGTGAGGGTCACGCTGCTGTCGTAGGTGTAGGGCGTGCCGCCGTAGAAGGCGACCATGGTCTCGGCCGTCGGGGGGCTTGCCAGTGCGGCGGTCTCGGCGGCCTG
>JBGSQO010000141.1:0-4995 GCA_041738055.1 Filomicrobium sp. | reverse complement strand
TGCCAGTTGGCGGCGACGAAGCTCATGGCGGCAAAGCCCAGGAGCACTGCGGCCAGGACAGCGAGCACACTGCCCAGCGACGGCCCGCGCGAGGTCGCTTGCTCGGCAAGAATGGCGGCGGCCGCCTCGGGCGAGATCAGCCCGCGCGCTTGCCAATCGTGCACGTCACGTTCGAGCCGTCGCCGGTAACCCCACATGCAGCCTCCGTACAGCCTCCGGGAGCGGAACACTTGGCCCGTTTGCCGGACTGCCAGTGCCGGAATGATTGCGTGTCGATCACGGCGGAATCGTGCCGCAGCGCGGGGAGTGTGGCACAGGGGAAACGCAGGCGCACCTATTCGCCACGATGTTCAGAATTGTTCGGCACTCTTGGTTGCCAAAGGTACGATGCAAGCAGGTCGGCCGTGGAGTGGAATGTGCGTACCAGATGGCTTTTGGTGGCAGGCTTTGCGCTGACGGCGTCGAGTTCTTACACCGTCTGCGCCTCTGAGCTGGGCGCGGGCGGCTCCATCGCAGTCGCCAATGCCGCATCGGCACCGACGAACGGACCAAGTGCCAACAGCGATCCACGCAGCGAACCCGGCGCACCCAAGCGGCCGAGCGAGAGCACCCGCGACGACGGTGTCGTGACACTCGTGCTGGGAGGCGATCTCGGCCTTGGTGGCAGCAATCAGCCCGTCGTTTCGACCGGCGCCTTCCGTCACGGCCAGAAGCAGGTCTGGACTGACCTCACGAGCGGTATCGCGCCGCTGTTCGATGGCGACATCAACTTCGCCAACCTCGAAACCGTCGTCACCGATCGCAACGATCTGAGAGCCCAGCCGAAGGCGTTCAACTTCAAGAGCCATCCCGCCGGTGTCGCTCATCTCGCCCGGCTGGGGTTCAATGTCCTCTCGACCGCAAACAACCACGCCCTCGACTACGGCGAAGCCGGCGTGCGCGAGACCCTGCGCCATCTCGACGCGGTCGCGGGTCATGGACTGAAGGCGTGGCCCGGTCTCGGCGTCGGACGGGAACACGCATCCCGGCCGGCCGATATCACGGTCGACGGCGCGCGCGTGCGCATCTCGGCCATCGGCATCGGGGGCGGCGGCTTGTCGGCGGGCCAACCGGAGCGCCAACCGGAGCAGAGACGTCAGGGCGCGGGCATGCTCACCTACCATCGCCCCGAAGACTATCGCGAAACCGTCGCGCGCCTCGCCGATGCGGCAGGCGATCTGCGGGTTCTGTCGGTCCACTATGGGGCCGAGCTGCAGGTCCGCCCCGGTGCCAGCGACGTCGCCAAGTTGCGTGATCAGGCGGCAAAGGATGGCGGCATCGACATCGTCGTCGGGCACCACGCGCACGTGCCG
This sequence comes from Filomicrobium sp., assembly GCA_041738055.1. Lineage (GTDB taxonomy): Bacteria > Pseudomonadota > Alphaproteobacteria > Rhizobiales > Hyphomicrobiaceae > Filomicrobium. The sequence goes on along the minus strand of JBGSQO010000141.1, from coordinate 3,643 downwards.
GCCGGAGTTCAACTCGTCGACGGCAAACTCGTGCTCTATGGCCTGGGCAATCTGCTGCATCCGGGCATGCAGGACATGGCGCGTTTCGGCATCTGCCGCGACTATGGCCTCGTGGTGCGCGCGCTGTACTCTCGTGATTCACTGGGCAAGCTGACATTGCGCGCTGTCGTGGCTGTGCCGATCACCGACATGCATGCGCGAGCCAAACCGCTGGACAGCGAAGCCGGACGGCTGCGCGTCGAGGTTCTCAATCATCTCGCCACCGAACTCGACAACGAGACCGTCGGCGCGACGGGCGTTCGCTTCGCACCGCGCGCCGACGGCAGCGGGCTTTTTTGTCTTCCGGGCGCCGCTGAGGAACCCGGCACAATCGGCGCAACCTGCGCAGGCTGGGAACCGCCACCCCTGCCGTCGAAAGACATCGCACGCCGCATCGCGGGCTCATGCGGCGGCACGCTGATTGCCCGTCGCCGGGGTGGGTCGGACAGCATGCCGACGGTCGAGCCGGCTCGCACCCGCGTCTCGCGCTACAAGCCGAAGACCGAACCAAGCGGCACGTTGATGACCGGCATTCTGGGCTGGTGATGCCAACCCGGAGACGTTTTGCCCCACCTCTCGGTAGACTGCGCCTTCCGACACTCGTTCCAAGATCCCGGCTCGGGGGCTGGGAGGACGGACGGCGCGATCCGGGGCCGGGTTGGTTTTAGCCGACGGGTTCCAGACGTGCTGCCGTGCGCTTATAGGCGGGCGTGTGCGACTTCTGGTCGAACTTGGCGCTCGTCAGCCGGTTGGCCGGGGCCTCGCCGAAGTGGAAGGGGTAGAAGATGGCCCCCTCCGGCGTCTTGTCGGTCACTCGCACCTTGACCTCGACGGCGCCGCGCTTTGTCACGATGCGCGCCCGACTGCCGTCGCCCAGATTGTAGCGGCGGGCATCCTCGGGATGCACCTCGACCTCACCCTCGGGCTTCATGTGGTCGAGACCCTGTGAGCGCCGGGTCATCGTGCCGGTGTGGTAATGCTCCAGCAGCCGGCCGGTGTTGAGGTTCAAGGGATAGGCATCGTCGACGACGTCGGCGCCCAGGTCCATCTGGTCGACGAGCGAGAAGGTCGCCCGGCCGGTCGGCGTCGGGAAGTTCTCGGCATACAGGAAGCGCGTGCCGGGGTGGTTCGTATCCAGGCATGGCCACTGCAGGCCGCCGTCGCCCAGCCGCTCGTGCAGCATGCCGGCGTAGGACGGCACCAGCGAGGCGATCTCCTCCATGATGGCAGCGGGAGACTCGTAGGACATGGGATACCCCATCGCCGTCGAAATATCGCAGACGATCTGCCAGTCGGCGCGCGCCTCTCCGGGAGGGGCGACGGCCGGGCGGATCAGCTGCACGCGCCGCTCGGTATTGGTGAACGTTCCGTCCTTTTCGGCAAAGCTCGCCACCGGCAGCACGACGTCGGCAAGGGCTGCCGTGTCCGACAGGAACATATCCTGCACCACCAGGAAGTCGAGGGTCTTCAGGCCGTGCTCGACCTCGTCGAGGTCCGGGCTCGAGCCCATCGGGTTTTCGCCCATCACGTACATGCCCCGGATGGAGCCGTGGACGGCCCCTTCCTCGAGCTGCACGACGGTCAGGAAGGTATTGTCGGGCATCGGCACACCCCAGGCCTTTTCGAACTTGGCGCGGTCCTTGGGGTCGGTGATCGAGTGGTAGCCGGGCAGCGCGTTGTGCTGGCCCTGCATGTCGGAAGCGCCCTGCACGTTGGACTGGCCGCGCAAGGGAATGAACCCGGTGCCGGGCTTGCCGACATGCCCCGTCAGGATCGACAGGTTGGCCATGGCGAGTGCGCCGTCGACGCCGGTCAGGTGCTGGGTGATGCCCATGCCCCACAGCAGCATGCCGCGCTCCGCCTCGCCGTAGAGACGGGCCGCCTCACGAATGCGATCGGCGGGAACGTCGGACAGCTGGCTCGCGTGTTCGGGCGTGTAGGTGGCGATGTGCGCGCGGTAGGCCTCCCAGTCGTTGGTGCGGGCGGCGATGAACTCGGGGTCGGCGAGGCCGTCCTCGATGATCACGTTGGCGATCGCGTTCAAGACGGCGACGTTGGTGCCCGACCGCGGGCGCAGCCACACGTCGGCGTGGTTCACCATCTCGATGCGGCGGGGGTCGATGACGGCGATCTTGGCGCCGCTCTCGTACTTCGCCTTCATCACCTGGCTGGAGATGACCGGATGCGTCTCGGTCGTGTTGGAGCCGCAGATGATGAAGGCCGTCGCCAGCCGCACGTCGGGCGAAGAGGCGGACGGTGCGCTGGAGCCGACCGCATTCTTCAGGGCGACGGCGGAGGCCATGTGGCAGAGCCGCGCGCAGTGGTCGATGTTGTTGGTCGCGAACGCGCAGCGGATCAGCTTCTGGAAGACGTAGTTGTCCTCGTTCGTCGCGCGCGCCGAGGTGATGCCGGCGAGGGAGTGGGGACCGTGCGCGGCCTTGATCTCGTTGAAGCGGCGGGCGACGAGCGCGATGGCTTCGTCCCAACTCGCTTCCTCCAGCGTACCGCCCTTGCCGCCCCGGCGGATCAGCGGCTTGGTCAGCCGGTCCGGGTGGTGGATGAAATCCATGCCGAAGCGGCCCTTGACGCACAGGTTGCCGATGTTGGCTTCGGACGTGTGGGAGGGATTGACGGCGACGACGCGCCCGCCCTCGGTCTCCAGCTCGATGGCGCAGCCGACGCCGCAGTAGCCGCAGATCGTCGTCGTCTTCTGGCGCAGATGCTTGGGCAGGCGGCCGGTGTCGGTCAGGTCCTTCAACGCGCCGGTCGGGCAGACGCCGACGCACTGGCCGCAGTTGTTGCACTCGGTGTCACGGAAATCGGTCGTGCCGGAGACGAGGGAGGGATAGCCGGCCGGGTCGATCGTGTAGACGGCGCGATGCTGCACCTCGTTGCAGATGCGGACGCACTTCTCGCACTTGATGCACTTCTCGTGATCGAGGCGGAAGAACGGAAAGGAGACGAGCGGCTCGAGCGTACCCTCGGCCTTGAAGTCGCGGACGATCTCGTTCATGGGCGGGCCTCCTTGCCGCGATACTCTTTGGTGCCCGCGCCATAGGCGAGCGACAATTTCTGCAGGCTGCACGTTCCGGTCGCCTGACAGCGGCAGAGTAGGCAGCGCCCGGCTTCCGCGAGCGCCGTCTCCTCGGTGAATCCGAGTTCGACCTCGGCGAAGGCGCCGTCGTTGTCGACCGCCCCGACATGGCCGGAGGAGCGGAATGCGGCGACCCGTTCATCCCCATTGAGGACAGGCATTTCGGCGAGCTTTGCCGGCGATTTCGCCGCGGCTCCGATGTCGAAGAAGCGGGGCTTCTCCTGCCAGATGGCCGCCGCGATGGCCCGGCTGTCGCCGCCCTTCAGGTAGGCATCAATCGCGTAGGCGCCCTTGCGTCCCGCGCCGACACCCTCGACGACGGTGGCCGCGCCCGTCGCGCAATCGCCGCCGGCGAACACGCCCGCCACGTTGGTCATCATCGTCGTCTCGTCGATGACGATATGGCCCCATTTATTGATGGTGAGATGGCTCTCGTTCAGCGCAGCACTATCGACGTCCTGGCCAATGGCCATCAGGATCGTGTCGGCGGGCGTGAAGTAGTCGGAGCCC
>JBGSQO010000085.1:0-1521 GCA_041738055.1 Filomicrobium sp. | reverse complement strand
CTGCTGGCCGCGGCGCCGCTGGCGGAGGCGCAGGAAAGCCGTTATCGCGCGCGGATCTATCGAGGCCTGGCGATCACCGTCTAGGCGGGCCCGCTTCCCGAATCCCGGCCTTCCCTCCGGCATCGGTTTCCGGCGCGTTCGGCCGCCTCACGCAGCGGCCCGCGGCGCATGGCTCCTGCGCTGTCACAATTCCTGCATGTGCGTCCCCTAGTGTGTACCTCCCTCAACGACCGCTCATGCAGGGAGATTGAACGCATGGCCAGATCCCGTATTCACGCCGCAGTGGCGCTTGCCCTCGGGTTGTGTGGCGCCGTCCTGGCGTCCGCGTCATCTGACGACGACCGGAACGTGAGCAGCCGCGAGGCCAGTTTCCAGCGCATCGCGACGCTCGCCAACTACCTGAATAACGCGCCGGAACAGTTCGGCGAGACGACGGTCTCCGAGATCGTCGCCGCGACGCAGGATGGCCGTACGCTCGTCTATACGGACAGCCCGCTGGGCCAGGTCGGGTTCATCGACATCTCCGACGCCTCGAGCCCGGTGCCCACCGGTACGATCGACATGGGCGGCGAGCCCACGTCCGTCGACGTCCTTGGCAATGCCTTCGCGCTGGTCGCAGTGAACACGAGCCCGTCGTTCACGGCGCCGAGCGGCAAGCTCGTGGTGATCGACGTCGCCACGCGGGCGATCGTCCGCGAGATCGACCTCGGCGGGCAGCCTGACTCACTGAAGATCAGCCCCGACCGCCGCTTTGCCGCGATCGCCATTGAGAACGAGCGTGACGAGGACCTCGGTGACGGCGAGCTGCCGCAGCTGCCGGCCGGTTATCTCGCGATCATCGACCTGGCGGGCCGTGCTCCAGCGGCCTGGACGCGGCGCGACGTCGCAATGACCGGGCTCGCCACTTACGCGCCGCAGGATCCGGAGCCGGAGTTCGTCGACATCAACGATCGCAACGAAGCCGTCGTGACGCTCCAGGAGAACAACCATATCGCGATCGTCGACCTGAAGGCGGGCAAGGTGATCCGCCACTTCCCGGCGGGCGCCGTGTCGTTGTCCGGAATCGACGCGACCGAGGACGATCGCATCGCCCTGACGGAAAGCCTGGCGAACGTGCCGCGCGAGCCGGACGCCGTGACCTGGATTCCCGGGCCCTTCGGCCAGAATGGCTGGCTCGCCACCGCGAACGAGGGCGACCTGTTCGGTGGCAGCCGCGGCTTCACGATCTTCAGTCGCCTTGGGCCGGTGGTGTTCGACAGCGGCAACGAGCTCGAACGGATCGCGGTGCGTCACGGCCACTATCCGGAGGGCCGCTCGGAGAACAAGGGCAGCGAGCCCGAGTCCATCGAGTTCGGGCGCTTCCGGGGCAAGGACTACCTGTTCGTCGGCAGCGAGCGCGGCAGCTTCGTCGCGGTGTACGAACTGAAGCTGGGCCTACTGCCGCGGTTCGTGCAGCTGCTGCCGGCGCCACTGAGCCCCGAGGGCGTGCTCGCGATCCCGTCGCGGAACCTGCTGGTGGTG
>JBGSQO010000066.1:0-2568 GCA_041738055.1 Filomicrobium sp. | reverse complement strand
TCCACCTGGAACCTGCTGCGCTCCCGCAACGGAGAGGCTTTCGCGGGCCTGACGCCGCGCTATCAGATGACGGGCTCCGACCCGCAGTTCGGCCCGACCTATTCGCTGATCGCCGGCCCACTCAAAACCGCCGACGACGTCGCCCGCGCCTGTTCCGCCGCCCTCGCCAGCGGCCTCACCTGCGCGACCGTCAGTTATGCGGGGAATGCGCTGTGAGGGCGGTGCGGACCTAGAGCATCGATCGCCCCTCGGCAAGCTTGCCCACTACCTTAGCTTCGCTTCCTTCCCGCGTCGCGGAACAACGCGGTCGAGCCAGTCCACAGCGCGACTGGCCCAACCGGTCGGGATGACGTGTCCGCCAGGGATTAGCGCCAGCCGCAGGTCGGAGCCGGCCGCGCAGGCCGTCCACACCCGCCAGAGCGTATCGCCCTCGATGTGCCGGTCCTGAGGCGGCTCGGTTTGGCAGGCGTTGGCCCGACGCCACAGCGCAAGCCCGGCAAACAGGTCCCCCTGCACGAGCCCGCGGTCCCGGACATTTCGGCCTTCGAGGGGGAAGATCGGGTCGACCCAGCCGTGCGTGTGGAACAGCTTCACCGGGCCGGCGCAGGCTGACGGCAGAGGGTTCCAGAACCCGCCGGCGACGGGGGCATAGGCGGTGAACGCACCTGGTTGCCGGCACGCGATGTCCCAGACCATCGAGGCCCCGCGCGAAAACCCAGCAAGCAGCATGCGATCGCGGTCGAGCGGCACCCGCGCGCCCACCTCGGCGACGACCGCCTCGATGAAGGCCAGTTCGTCGCGCGCGTCCCGCTGCTGACCATCGCGCAGATTCCAATCGCGCCGCCCGTGATGGCGGACGGCCCCATCGGGAGCAATCAGCACGACCCCACGCTGCTTCAGCGTTGCTGCCAGATCAGTTTGATCCAGGATCGCGGCACCCGAGCTGGCCCAGCCGTGCAGAAATACCATGGCCGGATAGCCGGACGGACCGGCTGGCCCATTGGGCAGCACGACATGATAGGTGCCACCTGCGTGTCTGCAGGGTGCCGCCGGTCCACCGCAGGTGTCATCGACCGCACGAGCCGTCCCGATGCCGAAAAGACAGACGCCCAAGAAGGCCACCAGCAGTGCCCGCCCCCGCCCTCGGATGGACCCGCCTGCCCCCACTCACACCCACCCCATCAGTTCGCGCCGCACGACGGCTTCGATGACGTCGATGCCGGAGGGGCTGTCGTTGAGGGCGGGGACGTAGGAGAATTTCTCGCCGCCGTTGTGCTCGAAAATCTCGCGGTTTTCGCCTTCCAACTCCTCCAGCGTCTCCAGGCAGTCGGCCGAGAAGCCCGGCGCCACCAGCACGAGGTTCTTGACGCCCTCCTTCGCCAGCCGCTCGACCGTCTCGTCGGTGTAGGGCTGCAGCCAGGGGTCTGTGCCAAAGCGCGACTGGAACGTCGTGAGCCACGTCTCCTTTGGCCAGCCGAGCCGCTCGCGCACCAGCCGCGAGGTCTTCTGGCACTGGCAGTGGTAGGGGTCGCCAGCCTCCAGGTACTTCTGCGGCATGCCGTGGAAGGTCGCGATCAGCCGGTCGGGCTTCCAGGGGAGCGTGGCCAGATGCGTCGTGATCGAATTGGCGATGGCCTCGATGTAGGCGGGGTCGTCGTGATAGCGGGGCGCCACGCGGAGCGCCGGCTGCCAGCGCATTTTCATGAGCGCGCGGAACGCCTGATCGCAGGCGGTGCCGGAGGTGGCGGCCGCATACTGGGGATACAGCGGCAAGATGAGGATCTTCTCGCAGCCCTCCTGCTGCAGGTACTTGAGCCGGCTCTCCGTCGTGGGATTGGCATAGCGCATGGCCCAGTCGACGACGATGCCCGGATGCTCGCCCAGGCGCTTTTTCAGCTCGTTGGCCTGGTTGCGCGTGATCGTCTTCAAGGGACCCTCGTCGAGTTCCTTGTTCCAGATCGTCTCGTAGTCCTTGCCCTTGCGCGACGGCCGGGTCGTCAGGATGATGAGGTTGAGGATCGGCCACCACTTCCAGCGCGGTTCCTCGATGACGCGACGGTCCGAAAGGAACTCCGACAGATAGCGCCGCATCGGCCAGTAGGATGTGCCGTCAGGCGTGCCCAGGTTCAACAGCAGCACGCCGATGCGGCCGAATTTCACCCGCGGGTGGTCGGCGGGCCAGTGACTGTCAGCCGGCTGCTGGGTATCGGCGGGCACGATGGCCGACGGCTTCATCATCTCGTTCATCGGGCAGCTCGCTCCGGCATTTTCCCAAGTGGTCGCAACGTGGCGCGGACCATAGCGGATCAAAGCGAGCGATGCGACATGGAGCTCGAGGCACCGGACAGTGAAGACGAAGGGGCTTTGCCCCCTCGACCCCCACCAAGGCCTAAGGCCTTGGAACCATCACTTGGAGAAAACAGGCTATGCCTACGCGGGGTCCGGGAACGCGCCTTCCGGCCGGCGCTCGGAACGAGTGTCGGAAGGCGCAAAGACAGAGTCTCACGCAGCCCCCGCCTTCACTTGGCCGGCTTGCGGGCCGGCGACTTGCCGACCACGGCCGACCGC
>JBGSQO010000024.1:0-2298 GCA_041738055.1 Filomicrobium sp. | reverse complement strand
ACCGCATTGCCGCGCTCGTCGCCGGACGCCCCGCGCTGGAACTGTGCGCGCTGCACGTCATGACGACGCTGACCGGGTCGGCGCTGATCGCGCTCGCCCACGCCGAAGGGCACAGCACCGTAGACGCCGCCTGGGCGACCGCCCATGTCGACGAAGACTTCGAGATCAGCCAGTGGGGCGAGGATCAGGAAGCCGCCGAGCGCCGGGCCTTCCGCCACGCCGAGATGTCGGCGGCGAGCCGGATGCTCGGCTTGCTGCGCGTTTGATATGACTGAAAGATCGGCCGTAAGCGCCTTAAGTCCCACTGCATTTCGTTGTTGCTGAACATTGATCGTCGTGCGACGCATTCTTGCCGTCGACGGTGACGGCCCAACTCGCGGAGCTTGCGTCGTGGCCGACATCATCAACAACATTACGACCACTGCCGTTCTCGACTTCGACGGTCAGAACTCAGCCTCGTTCAACGGGGTCTTCGAAGCCAATCTCAGTGGCGACACGGACTTCATACGGTTCGAAGTCGCCACGACGACGGACGTCCAGTTCTACCTGTCGATGCAGGGGATCGGCTCGTCCGCCGTCGCCAATCCGCAGTTGAGCCTGTTCAATTCCGCTGGCGGCTTCATCGACACCGACTTCGATGCAGGCGTCGGCGGGAATGCGCTTTTGCTGCGCAACCTTGCTCCCGGCACATACTTTCTCGCTCCCGCAGCGCTGAACGGCCAGACCGCAGGGTCCTACTCCCTGTTCGTCACGACCAACCGGCTCACCGACCAGTTGCTGACGACCGGCGACGATGTGCGCAGCGGCAACATTCCAGGCGGTCGCTATCTCGGCGGCTTCGGCGACGACAGCATCGATCTATCGGGCACGTTCTTCAACTCGATTGATGCACTCGGCGAGGAGGGCGACGACACGCTGACCGGCAACGACTTCGTCAACGTTCTGTCTGGTGGAACGGGCGGCGATAGCCTCGACGGCCGCGGCGGCAACGATCTCCTGTTCGGCGATCAGGGCGACGACTCGCTGCTCGGCGGCAACGACAACGATCGGCTTTATGGCGGCGAAGGCCGCGATTTTCTGAACGGCGGCTCTGGCGTCGACGTCCTGCGCGGCGACGAGGGCGACGATGTCCTGTTCGGTGGCAATGACAACGATACGCTTGAAGGCGGCGCCGGAGACGATTTCCTGTTCGGCGAAGGCAGTGACGACAGCCTCGACGGCGGCGATGGCAACGATACCCTGGACGGCGGAGCCGGCTCGGATTTCTACACGGTCGATGCCGGCGACATCATCGTGGAAACGGGTGGCAACGGCATCGATGTCGTCTTCGCAACCACGAGTTTCGCACTCGCTGCCGACGACGACATCGAGCGGCTCGATACATCGAACGATTTCGGCACCCAGGCCATCAATCTGACCGGTAATGGCTTGGCGCAGACCCTTCGCGGCAACGCCGGAAACAACATTCTCGACGGCGGCGCGGCCGGTCTCGACGGCGCAAACGATAGCCTTTTCGGATTTGACGGCAACGACACCTACGTGCTCGGAAACGGCAACGATCTTGTCTCTGACACCTCCGGCATCGACACCATCACCTCGACCATCACCCGCTCGCTGTTGTCGTTCAGCGGCATCGAGAACATCACCTTGGTCGGCACCGGTGCCTTCAGCGCCATCGGCTCGAACGGTGCCAACGTGCTGATCGGCAACGCGGCCACCAACCGCCTGACCGGCGGCGAAGGCAAGGACACGCTGACCGGTGGCGCTGGCCGCGACTTCTTCGACTACAACAAGACGACCGAGTCCCGCACGACGCTGCGCGATCTCATCAAGGACTTCGCCCGCAAGTCGGACGACATTGATCTGTCGACCATCGACGCGAGCACGCGATCCGGCGGCGACCAGGCGTTTACCTTCATCGGATCGGCCGCCTTCTCGCGGACTGCCGGAGAACTGCACGCCATCAAGGTCGGCTCCCTGATCCGGGTCGAGGGCGACACCAACGGCGACGGCCGCGCCGACTTCGCCATCGACGTCATGGGCACCGCGCCCCTCATCTCAGGCGATTTCATCCTGTGACGGCCCACGTTGGCGGCCTTCACTAACGCGCGGTTAACGCCTGCTGCGGCACACTCGTTGGCGATTCGTCGCCAGCGAGGCCCGCCATGCTGCATGCTCCCCGCATCCCCGAATTGAGCCGGCGCGACCGGTTCATCCGCCGCGTCGTCGCCAACCGCCGCCTCTATGCCGTTGCCGGAGAGACGGGGCTTGCCCGCGTCCCCTCCCGCCAGTTGCCCG
>JBGSQO010000617.1:0-2570 GCA_041738055.1 Filomicrobium sp. | reverse complement strand
CGGGCACGGTCGCCGGCGGCATGCGCTCGCTGGCCTGGACCAACGTCGCCGCCGGTATCGCCGCCATCCTGGCCTTCACCGTGCCGGTCGGGATCGCGGCCATCCTCAGCGGCTACCTGCCGATCACGCAGCTGTCGCACGGCCCTCTGCTGCGATCGATCGGCAACCTGGAAGGCGTACAGGGGATGCCGGTTGTCCTGGAAGCGATGTTCGGCGTCAACCTGCCGACGTCGGGACTGCAGCCGATCGCCAAGCGGTTCTCCGAGCCGTTCGGGACAGTCGGGCCGGCCGCCTACGTGCTGCTGACGCTGACGACGATGATGGGGTTTGCGGCCGCGCCCTGGTTGCTGCCACGCATCGCCATGGCGCCCGGCGTCTACGAGGCACGAAAGTCGCTCGGCTGGGCGACGTTCTTCTTCGGCGTGATGATGCTGACGGCGGCCACCATCGCGGTGTTCATGCGCGGCTATCTGATGAAGCTGGCGGGCGTTTCGATTTCGGCCCCGCCCGAATGGCTGACGATCCTGACGCAGCAAGGCTTTGCCGAGGTGGCGACGCGGGGCACGCGCATCGCGCTGACCGGCGTCTCGCTCGATCGCGATAGTATCGCCATGGCGCTGCCGATCGCTGCCGGGATGCCGCTCGCCTTCGCCTACCTGGCGGCCGCCGGCATCATCGCGGCGAGCTTTGCGGCCGCGAGCGCCACGGCGCTGACCATCGGCAACCTGTTGTCGGAAGATATCGTCCACGGGTTGTCGTGGACGCCGCCGGCCTCGCGGCTCAGGCTGAACATGGCCCGTCTCCTGGTCGTGGCGGTGGCGCTGTTCGGCGGTTTCCTGGCGCTGGCGGCCGGCAGCGACCCGCTGAAACTGCTGATGTGGGCGCTGGCCATGACCGCCTCCGGTGCGTTTCCGCTGCTGGTGGCCTCCATCTGGTGGAAGCGGGTCAATGTCTACGGCGCGTTTGCCTCGCTCGCCTCGGGCTTCGGCGTCGCGGTGATCGTGATCGTTGCGGCGGAGGCGGGTCTGATCGGACTGCCGAGCGTCCTTGCCGCCGTCGTTGCGCTGCCGGCCTCGGTGATCGCACTGGTCGCCGCCAGCCTGTGGACGGTGCCGCCATCGCGCCACCAGCTGGAACTCGTCCGCGATATCCGCATTCCCGGCGGCGAGATCCTCTACGACCGCGAGATGCGCCTGATGCGCCAGAAGGAGCGCAAGCGCGGCGGCTGAGAGTGAGTCAAACCGTCCCGCCGATGGTTTGACCCTGAGGCTGTTGGGTCGGCGGTACGGTATGACTTTTGTTTGCGCCTTCCGACACTCGTTCCGAGAGCCGGCCGGAAGGCGCGGCCTACCGAGAGGTGGGTCACAACTGCTGCGGGGCGGAGTCAAACCTCAGCTTGCCTGTGACGGTTCGGCGGCCTATCTGGCTGAAGGAGTTCGGCAGGCCAGAGCAATCGAAGACCAAGGCGGAGCACAGGTGCGCGACATCCCCGACATCCTGTTTCCGGCGATCGAGCCGTACAACGCTTTCCGCCTCGACGTCGGCGACGGTCACATCGTCTACGTGGAGGAGTGCGGCAACCCCGACGGTGAACCCGTGCTGGTCGTCCACGGCGGGCCGGGGGCGGGCTGCAACCCGACGATGCGCCGCTTCCATGATCCGCAAGCCTACCGCATCATCCTGTTCGATCAGCGCGGCTGCGGTCGCTCGGTCCCGTTCGCCTCGCTGGAGGCCAACACCACCTGGCACCTCGTCGCCGACATGGAGCGCCTGCGCCAGCACCTGCGGATCGAGCGCTGGCAGCTGTTCGGCGGCTCGTGGGGCTCGGCTCTGGCGCTGACTTATGCGCAGGCACACCCTGACCGGGTCACCGGCCTCATCGTCCGCGGCGTGTTCCTCGTGCGCAAGGCCGAACTCGACTGGTTCTACCAGGACGGCTGCAACTGGCTGTTTCCGGAGGCCTATGAGGCGTTCCGTCGGCCGATCCCGGAGCTTGAGCGCGGCGACATCATCGCGGCCTATTACAAGCGGCTGACATCGCCGGATCGCCTCATACAACTCGAGGCGGCCCGCACCTGGAGCGGCTGGGAGGCCTCGACGGTGACGCTGATCGAGGACCCGCAGCGGGCGCGGCTGTTTCCCGCCTCGCAGGCGGTGTTGGCGTTCGCGCGCATCGAGGCGCACTACTTCGTCAATCGAGGCTTTTTCGATCGGGACGGCGAACTGCTGGCCAACGTGCACCGCCTGCACGGCATACCCGGCATCATCGTGCATGGGCGCTATGACGTCGTGACCCCGTATCGCAACGCCTTCGACCTGCATGCGGCTTGGCCCGGATCGCAGCTATGGTCGGTGCCCGACAGCGGGCACGCCATGACCGAGCCCGGCATCGCCCGCGAACTGGTCCGGGCGACGCGCACCATGCTGGGTCGCGCGGGGGCTTGACCAAGCCGCGGGTTTCACCTGCCTATCGAAAGGTGTGGCCTGTGTATCGTCGGGTCAGAACTCGAGCGATCTCGAGCGGGGAGTGTATCGATGGGACCATCGCCAGCACGCGGCGGCAGGCCTCC
>JBGSQO010000375.1:0-21067 GCA_041738055.1 Filomicrobium sp. | reverse complement strand
CCTCCGTTTCCGGCGCCATCGCGCAATGGCAGCGCGGCAACGTCGATGTGCGGATGGGCCTCGTGCTGGTCGCCAGCGGTATCGTCGGCTCGACCATCGGCTCGCAACTGCAAGCGATGCTGAAGGCGATGGGCCAGCTCGAATTGTTCACGTCGATCACCTATGCGGGCATTCTGACGACGATCGGCAGCATCATGCTGGTCGAGGGCCTGTGGGCGTGGCGACAGGCGATGAACCCCGCCGTCCCTGTCGGTCGCCAACGGCGCCCGGAGCGTGGCGTCTTGCAACAGTTGCCGTTCCGCATGCGCTTCCGCCGCTCGAAGATGTACATCTCCGTGCTGCCGCCGATCGGCATCGGCGCCTTCGTCGGGCTGGCGACCGCGATCATGGGCGCCGGGGGCGGCTTCCTGCTGATCCCGCTGTTGCTCTACATTCTGAAGCTCAACACGCGCGTGGCGCTCGGCACCTCGTCCTTCCAGGTGATGTGCGTGACGGCCTTCACCACGGTTCTGCAGGCCCTCGTCAACCAGAACGTCGACATCATGCTGGGTCTGCCGTTGATGCTCGGCAGCGTGATCGGCGCGCAGTATGGCGTGCGCATGGGCGGGGCCCTCAAGCCCGAGCAACTGCGCATTCTACTGGCGCTGCTCGTGCTGTCGGTCGGGGCCCGCATGGCCTACGATCTGGCCGCCAAGCCTGACGAACTCTACAGCCTGCAGGGCGGAACGATGCATCGGTAGGGGTTGCAACGGAAGACGTACCCTTCGCGAGGCAAGGCGAATATCGACGCGCCCGCCCCCCTACTTTGCTGGCCACGGCCTGCCATCATCACGCAGCGCGATGTAGAGCGCCGGGATGACCAGCACGGTCAGCAGCGTCGCCGATGCCAGCCCGAACAACAGCGAAATCGCAAGACCCTGGAAGATCGGGTCGAACAGGATCACGGCCGCGCCGATCATTGCAGCGAGCGCGGTCAGCAGAATCGGCTTGAAGCGGATAGCGCCGGCCTCCAGTAGCACCTGCCGCAAGGGGATATCGGCGGACCGGCGCTCACGGATGAAGTCGACCAGCAGGATCGAGTTGCGCACGATGATGCCGGCCAGCGCGATGAAGCCGATCATCGAGGTGGCCGTGAACGAAGCGCCGAACAACCAGTGACCGATCATGATGCCGATGAGGGTCAGCGGCACCGGGGTCAGGATCACCAGCGGCAGGGTGAATGAGCCGAATTGTGCGACGACCAGAATATAGATGCCGAGCAGCGCGATGCCGAACGCTGCCCCCATGTCACGGAAGGTGACGTAGGTCACCTCCCACTCGCCATCCCATAGAAGCGCCGACCTGTGTTCGTCCTCGGGCTGCCCGTGCAGCAGGATCTCGGGCTTGGGCAGCTTGCCCCAGTCGGCCTTCTCGATCCCGTCGGCAACGGCGAGCATGCCGTACAGCGGCGCTTCGAACGCGCCCGCCAACTCGCCCGTCACCATTTCCGCGTTGCGCCCGTTGTGCCGGAAGATCGGCAGTGAGGAGACCTCCTGCTCGAGCCGGACGACATCGCCCAACTCGACGATCGAGCGCTCGCCAGGCAACGCGTTGGCCGGAACCGGCGTCGAAAGCGTGCGGGCAGTCATGACGAGTTGCGATTTGGGCAGCTGAACGGCGATCTCGATGGGATGACGACCGCCGCCACGATGCGAATAGCCGACTGGAACGCCGGTCATGTACGCCTGGACGGTATCGTAGACGTCGCGCTCCTCGACCTTGTGGAATTCGAGATTGTCCTGGTCGATGGCGACCCGCAAGCGCGGCGCTGCGAGGCCGAAACTGTTGTCGTCGTCGACGATGAACGGAACGCTGCGGTAGATTTCCCGGATCTTGGTCGCGACCGCCCGCCGGGTCTCGGCATCCGGTCCGTAGATTTCAGCCAGCAGTGTGGAAATGACCGGCGGACCCGGCGGAACTTCCACGACCTTGATCGATCCACCCTTCGGCAGCGCCAGCCCCTCGAGCCGCCTCCTGGCATCGAGTGCGATCTCGTGGCTCGACCGCGTCCGGTGGTGCTTTTCCGTCAGGTTGATCTGCAGATCGCCCTGGTGCGGTTCGCGACGCAGGTAGGTGTGGCGCACGAGGCCGTTGAAGTTGAACGGCGCCGCCGTGCCGACATAGGCTTGGATCGAGGCCAGCTCGCCCAGATCTGCGAGCCGCCGCGCGGCCGCCAGCAGCACCCGGTCTGTCTCCTCCAGCGTACTGCCGCGCGGCAGATCGACCACGACCTGCATCTCCGACTTGTTGTCGAAGGGCAGCAGCTTGACCGTCACGGATTTGGTGGCAAACAGCACGAGCGAAGCCAGCGTCGCAAAGCCGACGATCAGCAGAAACCGCCAAGCGGAAAAGCGGCTGGCCAGGATGGGGCGCGCGGCCCACATATAGGCGCGGCCCAGCCGCCCACCGTCCGAGGCATCGTGGTGCCCACCGGCGTGGTGGCCGCCCGCGATCCGAAGCATCAGCCAGGGCGTGACGATCACGGCGACGAAGAACGACAGGATCATGGCGGCCGACGCGTTGGCCGGGCTGGGCGCCATATAGGGTCCCATCAGCCCCGACACGAACAGCATGGGCAGAAGGGCCGCGACGACCGTCAGCGTAGCCACGATCGTGGGATTGCCGACCTCGGCGACCGCCTCGATGGCCGCGCGCGCGCGCGAACGCCCGTCGTCCATGCCCCAGTGGCGGGCAATGTTCTCGATAACGACGATGGCATCATCGACCAGGATGCCGATCGAGAAGATGAGCGCGAACAGCGAGACGCGGTTGATCGTGTAGCCCATCAGCCAGGAGGCAAACAGCGTCAGCAGGATCGTCATGGGGATGACGATCATCACCACTGCGCCTTCCCGCCAGCCGATCACAACGGCGACCAGCAGGACGATGGAGATGGTCGCCAGCGCGAGGTGGAACAGCAACTCGTCGGCTTTTTCGTCGGCCGTCGCGCCGTAGTCGCGGGTGACGATGACCTCGACCCCCTCGGGAATGACACTGCCCGACAGCACGGCGAGGCGATGCTTGACGCGCTCGGAGATGTCGACGGCGTTGGCTCCTGCGCGCTTGGCCAGAGCGATCGTGACCGCGGGCGACTGCTCCAGGCTGCCGTCGGCCCCCTTGCGCAAATGCCATGCCTGCCGTTCCAGCGGCTTGGCCCCGACGACGATGTTGGCCACGTCGCGGACGTAGACGGGCCGACCGTCGCGCGTCGTCAGCAGCAGAAGACCGACGTCGGGAATGCCGCGCAGCGTCTGGCCGGCAGCGACGGCCATCGAGCGGTTGTTGTCTCGGATGAGGCCGACTTCGAACGAGCGGTTGGCTTCCTTCACCTTGCCGATCAACTGGGCGAGCGTCACGCCGTAGAGCGACAGCCGTTCGGGGTCCGGCTCGACGCGGATTTGATCCGGACGACCGCCGACGATGTAGGAGAGACCGACATCCTCGAGCTTGGCAAACTCGATCAGCAGGTTTTCAGCGAGATGATACAGCGCGTTGTCGGGGAAGCGGTCTGCCGCCTCGGGCCTCGGCGCGAGGGTCAACGTCAAGATCGCCACGTCGTCGATGCCGCGGGCGACGATCAGCGGCTCGGGAATGCCGACGGGGATGCGGTCGAAGTTGGCGCGGATCTTCTCGTGCACGCGCAGAATGGCGTCGTCGGCCTTGGTGCCGACCAGGAAGCGGGCGGTGACGAGCACATGATCGTCCAGCGTATTCGAGTAGACGTGTTCGACGCCGTTGATCGCCTTGACGATAGTCTCCAGCGGCTCAGTGACGAGACGGACTCCGTCCTCCGCCTTCAGGCCTTCCGTGCGGACGTGGATGTCGACCAGCGGTACGGAGATCTGCGGCTCCTCCTCGCGCGGCAGGCCGAACAGGGCGACGAGGCCGAGCATGAACGCGGCGATCAGCAGCATCGGCGTCAACGGCGAGCCGATGAAGGCCCGCGTCAGCCAGCCGGAGACGCCGAGCGCCCTGTCCGCGGGAATGCCGTCGGCGTGGACCTTGTCTGCGCTCACGGCGTGTCTCCCACCGACACGAGGACGTCACCGGGGGTCAGGCCGGCGAGCACTTCTATACCCGCGCGTCCATCGGCGAGTGGGGCAGGTTGGCCACGCTGGACGACGACGTCGATGGCGCTGCCCGAGAGATCGACGATCCGCGCGTAATCCTGGCCGAAACGCTCGAAGATGTAGGTTTCCGGCACCACGACCGTGCGCCGCCGCCCGGCCGAGATCCAGACCAGGACGCGCTCGCCGATGAAGTAGCCGCCAAGGTCGGGCACTTCGGCATCAGCGACGACGCGCCCGCCGCGCAGTTCCGGATAGACCTGGACGATATGCCCTTCGGTCGTCGCCTTCGACAGGCTCGCAAGTCCCTTCTGGCCGGTGCGCACCGGATCCCCGCGCTTCATAAACCGGGCATGGCGTTCAGGCACCTCGATGCGCAACAGGTAGTCGTTGGCAGCGATCGTCGCCACGCTCTCGCCGGCCATGACGACGCTTCCGGCGGTCACCGGTACCTTGAGGACACGACCTTTCGACGGCGCCAGCACCTGGCCCTCGGTCGTCTGCTGCTGGAGGACTTCACGTTCGACCTTGGCCGTCTTGAGATCGTTGGAGGCGACATCGAACGCGGTCTTCAGTTGATCGACGCGCGACTGCGGCGTGATGCCCCGCTCCTGCAGCTTGTCGGCCCGGTCATAGTCGAGTTTCGCTGTGGCCAATCGCGATTCCAGGCCCCTGATCTGGGCATCCACAGCGCGGATCTGTAGCGCCAGCTTGGGATCGGCAACGACCGCCAGCACCTGGCCGGCCTCGACCTGGCTGCCTTCGTCGGCATTGAGTGTGACGACCGTTCCCCCGGTGCGGACCCGCGCCTCGATGCGATCCTTGCTGTCGACAGTGGCGAGCACGGCCTTCAGATCGTCGATCTCGGTCGCCGCAACGGTAAGCCGTTCTCCCGTGGCCACGAGCCGTCTCGGTGCGGCGGCAGGCCCCGTCGGCTGCGTCGCTTCGGCTGGCAGCGAAACGCCAGCCAGCAGGATCAGTCCGGCCAAGCCCAAGACCAGCGAGCGAAGAGTCATCGAGGATCGTCTCCATTAATATTCGTGGAATTGAATATAAGGTGCGTCGCCATGCACTGTACCGGGACATAGTGTCCGTTGTGCAGGCCGGGTCGATGCCGGTCAACGGACGAACGGCGCGGCCCCTCCTGCCCGGTGGATAACGCCGAACCGCGCCATTCACGCCGCGCGGAACAGACGTACAGCTTCGTCGCATTCGAACAGATAGAGCAGCGTTCGGATGGCCTGCCCGCGCGCGCTGGCGAGCGCTGAATCGCTGGCCAGGATCATCGTGGCATCGTCGCGCGCCGCCTCGAGCAGGACGTCGAAGTTCGGCACGTTGGCGACGCGGAACTCCGGGGCTCCAGACTGCCGGGCACCCATCACCTCGCCGCCACCCCTCAGCTCCAGGTCCTTCTCCGAAATGAGAAATCCGTCCTCCGTCTCGGTCATGATCTTCAGCCGCTCGCCGGCAACCTCTCCCAGGGGCGCCTTGTGGAGCAACATGCAGAAGGATTCGCGACTCCCACGTCCCACCCGGCCGCGCAACTGATGCAATTGGGCCAGCCCGAACCGCTCGGCATGCTCGATCACCATGATGTTGGCGTTGGGCACGTTGACGCCGACTTCGATCACCGTCGTGGACACCAGGATCTTGAGGCGGTTCTCCGAGAAGGCCGCCATCACGGTATCCTTGGCGGCGCCACTCATCCCGCCATGCAGCAGGCCGACGATGTCGCCACCGAAAATCTGTCCGAGGTGAGCCGCCCGTTCCTCGGCAGCAGCCAGATCGGATGCTCCGCCAGCCTCGATCAGTGGGCACACCCAGTAGACCTGTGCGCCTTCGCCGAGTTGAACGCGCAGCCTCTCGACCAGCCGTTCGAGGGCCTCCAAGGGCAGGGCCTTGGTCACAACGGGCTTGCGGCCCGGCGGCTTCTCGTCGAGCCGGGAGACATCGAGATCGCCGTAGTGGGTCATGAGCAGTGTGCGCGGGATCGGGGTCGCCGTCATGACGAGAACATTGGCTCCCCCGTCCGTCCCCTTGGACTGCAAGGCGAGGCGCTGATGCACACCAAAGCGGTGCTGCTCGTCGATCACTGCAATGGCCAGGTCCTTGAACACTACGTCGGGTTGGAACAGCGCATGCGTTCCGATCAGGATGTCGATCTCGCCATTCAAGAGACGCTCCAGCACCAGCTTGCGGGGTTTGCCCTTTTCGCGGCCGGTGATGAGCCCGACGCGGAGCCCCACCTGTGCAGCGAGCGGCCCGATCGTCTCCAGGTGCTGACGCGCCAGCACCTCTGTCGGCGCCATCAGCGCCGCCTGAGCCCCAGCCTCCACGGCCACAGCCATCGTCAGTAGGGCCACGGCCGTCTTGCCGGATCCGACATCGCCCTGAAGCAGACGCAGCATCCTCGAAGGGCTCGACAGATCGCGTTCGATATCGCCGAGCGCGCGGGTCTGCGCGCCAGTCAAAGCAAATGGCAACGCCGCTAGCAGGCGGGCCCGGATCGCCCCGTCTCCAACCACGACGCGACCGCGCTGCGCCTTGAAGCTCTGGCGCACGATGGCCAGCGCAACTTGGCCCGCCAGGACTTCGTCGTAGGCCAGCCGTTGCCACGCAGCACCTCCCGTCGAGATGTCGGCTGGATCGGCCGGCCGATGCAGGGTCGCCAGAGCCGACTCGAAGCTCGGCCAGCCCCTCTCGGCCAGCCAGTCCGCCTGTTGC
Organism: Filomicrobium sp.; assembly: GCA_041738055.1. GTDB lineage: Bacteria > Pseudomonadota > Alphaproteobacteria > Rhizobiales > Hyphomicrobiaceae > Filomicrobium. Next base: position 14,237 of record JBGSQO010000375.1, on the reverse strand, counting down.
CATTCGGTGAAGTGCGGCAAGCGCTCGAGTGCCTGCTTGATAGCTTTTTGCAGCACCTTTCCAGACAACCCCGCCGTCAGCGGATAGACGGGCTCCAGGAGCGGCAGATCGCCCGCTGCGTTCGGGGCTACGATGTAGTCGGGGTGCGTCATCTGCAGCACCTCTCCGTAGCGCTCGATGCGACCGGAGATGACGCGCTCCTCGCCCTCTGGAAGCTGGCGGGCCACGAACCGCGGATCGGCTTGGAAGAATATGAGGTCGATGCGCCCGGTGTCGTCCTCGCAGGAGACCTTGTAGGGCGCTTTGGCATTGCCACGCGGCGGCATCCTGTGTCTCAGGACGCGGACCTTGAGCGTCGCGATCGTGCCCGGCACAGCCGCCTCGATCGAGGGCTCCGCCCGGCGATCGATGACACCAGTCGGCAGGTGCCAGAGCAGGTCCACGACACGGGCCTCCGACACACCCGGCGGTAGCGACAAGGCCTTCTTCAGAAGCGTGAGGAGGCGAGGCCCTATGCCGTTGAGGGTGTGCGCCGGCGCGAACAGGTCGTTGAGCTGGCTGGGACGCATCGCCTTCGCAATTCCTGGGCACCGGCCGCCACGGTGCTTTCTTCACGCGGCTATGGACGCTATAGAACGCGATCTCCGACCGGAACAAACCGGCTGGGCGCTCGGCGGTCAAGTCAAGCCTCTGGCTTATCCAGCACAACCTATCCAGTCGAGGTGAATAACACAGGACGAGATCCGCGCTCCGCACTGGTGCGCGAGGGAAGTGATCGAGCATTGGGCGGATGCAACGGGGGAGGGAAGAATGACCGAATTGGAGACGTCGCGCCGCCGGGCTGCCTACCGTGCCTGCCATAGGGGGACCAAGGAGATGGACATCCTGTTGGGCCGCTTCGCGGACGCTCGTCTGGCCGACATGGACGCCGCGGGGCTGTCCCGATTCGAGCACTTCCTCGCGTTGCCCGATCCCGAGTTGCAGGCTGCCATCCTCGGCGGGGAGACCGACAAGGCCGCCGCGTTCGCCGATCTCGTCGCGGCGGTCAGGAGGCATCATGGATTGGACGGTCAACCCGGCGCTCAGTAAGGCCGGTAGATCCTTTCTCCAGCCCGTATGGCAGTGGGGCCGACTGGCTGTCACGCCGCTTCGAACAGCAATGAGATCGAATTGACAACCAACGCCAAGATTACTGCGCAGGCCGCCGACCGCGACATCCTCCTGGCTGGCGTTCCAGAGGGGCTTGATGCGCTCGTCCTGTCTCGACTGTTGCGAGAGGCTGTTGCGCCTGAAGGCGGAGCGGGTCTGCACATCCATGTTGCGCGCGACGATCGCCGCCTCGATCAGCTCGAAACCGCCTTGACGTTCTTTGCTCCCGGCGCGCGCATCATCTCCTTTCCTGCATGGGATACAGTCCCTTACGACCGCATCGGACCCGATTCCGACATCCTGGCGCGCCGGATTTCTGCACTGGCCAAGCTCGTCGTTGGTGGCCGCAAGCAGCCCGCAATTGTGCTGACGACCGTCAACGCAATCCTCCAGCGTTTGCCTCCGCGAGAGTACTTGCGAAATGCGCTGAAGCAGATGGCCGTGGGCCAGCGTATCGATATGTCCCGTCTGACCGAGCGCCTGCAGAGGGCTGGGTACACGCGGACCGGAACGGTGATGGAGCCTGGCGAGTACGCTGTTCGAGGCGGCATACTGGACCTCTTTCCGCCGGGTCGCGGCACGCCGGTGCGTCTCGATTTCTTTGGCGATACACTCGAGACGATCAAGTCGTTCGACCCCGAGACACAGCGCACCTTGAAGCCGCTTCAGAAGGCGGTGCTGATGCCGATCTCTGAAATCGCGTTCGGGCCGGAAGCGGTGAAGCGTTTCCGCTCGCGCTACGTTGAACTCTTCGGCGGCGGAACCGTCGATGATCCGCTTTACGAGGCCGTCAGTGCCGGCAGACGCTACCCCGGCCAGGAGCATTGGCTCCCACTTTTCCATGACCGTCTCGAGACCCTGTTCGATTACTGCCCAGGGGCCGCCGTCTCCTTCGACCACTCGGCCGAGGAGGTAATCAAGCAACGCTTCGACCAGATTTCCGAGCACTATTCGGCCCGTCGCGAGGCGCTCGAAGTGGCCACGTTCGGCGCCCCGCCCTACAAGCCGGTGCCCCCGCACGAGATGTTTCTCGATGGACCATCCTGGGCCGCCAAACTTGCCGATCGCATGCTCTACCGGCTGTCGCCATTCGAGGCCGAAGACGGTCAGAATGTTCGGCTTCAGGGCGGTCGCCGAGGACGAACCTTCGCGCCCGAGCGATTGTCGGCCGATGTCAACGTTTTCGACGCGGTCGTTGCACACATCCGCAGACTTCTCGACGACACGCGACGTGTCCTTGTCGCCACATGGACACCGGGCGCCAGGGAGCGTCTGGCCTCCCTGTTGGCCGAGCATGGTCTGAAGGATACCAGGCGTGTCGAGAGTTTCGACGAGGCGATGGCTTTGCCAGGCCATATTGTCTCGCTCGCGGTCCTGGGGCTGGAGCAGGGGTTCGAAACGCCGGACCTCGTCGTGATCGGCGAGCAGGATATCCTGGGAGACCGACTTGTCCGCCCTCGTCGTAAGGCCAAGCGCGCGGCCGATGTCATCACCGAGGCGACCAGTCTGTCGGTCGGCGATCTGATCGTGCACGCCGACCACGGCATCGGACGGTTCGCAGGGCTTCGGACGATTACCGCGCTGGGGACCCAACACGACTGCCTCGAATTGACCTATGCCGGCGGCGACAAGCTGTTTCTGCCCGTAGAAAACATAGAACTGCTCACGAGGTATGGCGCCGACGACGGAACTTCTCAACTCGACCGCCTCGGCGGTGCGGCGTGGCAATCGCGCAAGGCCCGGCTCAAGAAGCGCCTGCGCGAGATCGCCGCCGAACTCATCAAGATCGCTGCTTTGCGCCAGTTGAAGGAGGCCCCGGCCCTCCAGGCGCCTGCCAGCGCTTACGAGGAATTCGTCGCCCGCTTTCCTTACGAGGAGACCGAGGATCAGGCTTCCAGCATCGATGCCGTCATCGAGGATCTGTCGTCGGGGCGTCCGATGGATCGCTTGGTCTGCGGCGACGTCGGCTTCGGCAAGACCGAAGTGGCTTTGCGTGCGGCATTCGTCGCCGCGTTGAGTGGCATGCAGGTTGCCGTCGTCGTGCCGACCACGCTGTTGGCCCGCCAGCACTTCAAGACGTTTTCGGAGCGCTTTCGAGGGCTTCCGGTCCAAGTCGCTCAGGCTTCGCGCCTGGTGGCCGCGAAGGAACTGGCAGAGGTCAAGGACGGTCTCAAGAAGGGACAGATCGACATTGTCGTCGGCACGCATGCTCTGCTCGGCAAGGCGATCGAGTTCGCCCACCTGGGGTTGCTGATTATCGACGAGGAACAGCACTTTGGCGTCGCCCACAAGGAACGACTGAAGCAGCTGCGGGAGGACGTGCACGTCCTCACTTTGTCGGCCACGCCCATCCCCCGCACGCTTCAGTTGGCCTTGTCGGGCGTGCGTGAACTCTCCCTTATCACCACGCCTCCGGTCGATCGACTGGCCGTGCGAACCTACATTTCGCCCTTCGATCCCGTCATCATCCGCGACGCACTGAGGCGCGAGCGTTATCGCGGTGGTCAGGCCTTCTATGTCGTGCCGCACATTTCCGATCTCGACGATGTCTCTGAATTCCTCCGCGAAGTTGTGCCGGAACTCCGAGTTGCGCGGGCTCATGGCCAACTTTCGCCCACCGAGATCGAGGACGTCATGACGGCCTTCTACGAAGGGCAGTACGACATCTTGTTGTCGACCCCCATTGTCGAATCGGGTCTCGACGTTCCCAATGCCAACACGCTCGTCGTCCATCGGGCGGACGTGTTCGGGCTGGCGCAGCTCTATCAGCTCAGGGGGCGTGTTGGTCGTTCCAAGACCCGCGCCTATGCCTACATCACGACCCCGCCGGGGAAGGCGCTGACGGAAGGCGCAGAGAAGCGCCTCAAGGTGCTGCATTCCCTGGATAGCCTTGGCGCGGGCTTTTCGTTGGCCAGTCACGACCTCGACATTCGCGGAGCCGGCAATCTGCTCGGCGAGGAGCAGTCCGGGCACATCCGCGAGGTCGGCTTCGAACTGTATCAGTCGATGCTCGAAGAAGCCGTGGCCGACCTCAAAGGTGGGGATCTTGCGACCCAAGAGGACCGGCCAAGCCCCGAGATTGCGCTGGGAACGTCCATTCTCATTCCCGAAGGGTATGTGCCCGATCTCCAGTTGAGGCTGGGGCTCTACCGGCGACTGTCGCACCTCCACAGCAGGCTGGACATCGATGAGTTTGGCGCCGAACTGATCGATCGGTTCGGCGCCCTCCCAGACGAGGTCAAGCATCTGCTCGACGTCATAGAGATCAAGGCCTTGTGCAGGGGAGCCGGTGTGGCGCGCGTCGATGCGGGACCGAAGGGCGCCGTTGTTACGTTCTATAAGAGCGGCTTCACCAATCCCTCCGGGCTCGTAAACCTTATGCAGCGCTCCCGTGGCTTGGTTAAGCTGCACCCCGATCAGCGCCTCGTAGTCAAGGCTGACTGGGACCTGCCGGACGCGCGGCTGATAGGTGTGCGCGGCTTTATCGCCGACCTCGCTCGACTTGCCAACCCGAGCCAGAACGAGGCTTGAAACCCCGCATGCGTCCGTTTGCGGAGGGCAGGCCGCAACGCCAACGGGATCAAGAGGTTCAAGACGATGGTTCGGGATCACGCACACGCTTTTACAACTCCACCGCCTATGGTCTGGCGGAACGATCATCAAAAAGTTGGAGACACGCAGGTTCTTTTCTTGTTCCAAGGGAACACATAGTGTACACAAGAGTCAAGTCATGTCCGATAGACTTGATGTGCAACTCATGGAACAGTGGGACTCACGCAATGTCGAAGCTGGAATTTCGAGTTCTCGAAGGGGGATCCCAAGGGGTGGCAATGGACAAGCAGAAGGCGCTCGAAGCTGCGCTCGCGCAGATCGACAAGAACTTCGGCAAGGGCTCGATCATGCGGCTCGGGGCCAATGACAAGTCGATTGACGTAGAGGCCGTCCCGACAGGATCTCTGGGTCTCGACCTCGCTCTCGGGATCGGTGGATTGCCGCGCGGCCGCATTATCGAAATCTATGGTCCAGAATCGTCGGGCAAGACGACGCTGGCACTCCATGTGGCAGCCGAAGCTCAGAAACGCGGCGGCATCGCTGCCTTCGTCGATGCGGAGCATGCTCTGGACCCCCTCTACGCCCGCAAGCTCGGGGTAAAGGTCGAAGAATTGCTGATCTCGCAGCCCGACACTGGCGAGCAGGCGCTCGAAATCGCCGATACGCTCGTTCGTTCAGGCGCCATCGATGTTCTGGTCATCGACTCAGTCGCTGCTCTCACACCGAAAGCCGAACTCGAAGGCGAGATGGGCGATAGCCTGCCGGGACTGCAGGCGCGGCTGATGAGCCAGGCGCTGCGCAAGCTCACGGCGTCTATCTCCAAGTCCCGCTGCATGGTCGTTTTCATCAACCAGATCCGCATGAAGATCGGTGTCATGTTCGGCAATCCCGAAACGACGACGGGGGGAAATGCCCTCAAGTTCTACGCTTCAGTGCGACTGGATATTCGCCGCATCGGACAAATCAAGGAGCGCGAGGAGATCGTCGGCAATCAGACGCGTGTAAAAGTGGTCAAGAACAAGGTTGCCCCGCCGTTCAAGCAGGTCGAGTTCGACATTATGTACGGCGAGGGAATCTCCAAGACCGGCGAACTTGTCGATCTCGGCGTCAAGGCCGGTCTCGTCGAGAAGTCAGGAGCTTGGTTTTCCTACGATGGGCAGCGCATTGGCCAGGGACGTGAGAACGCGAAGCTCTTCTTGAAGGAGCACCCTGGCGTCGCTGTAACACTGGAGAAAGCCATCCGGCAGAATGCGGGGTTGGTGGCCGATAAGTTGCTGGTGTCTCCCGAGGCAGGCGAGGCGGAGGACGCCGTTGCTGGTCCCGATGGCCTGGATGGCGGTGGCTCTGGATCGGACGGGGACGAGTCTGGCGGACGCAAGGGCCAAAAAAGTCGGCGCTGAGGCCATAGCTGCGGCTGACTGCAGCGGACGCGGTTCGGGAGAGACGCTGAGGTTTGCAATCTTGCTTCCGGATCGGCCCTGTGGGCTCCTCGTAGACAGTCACAAAGCCGGTAGGTAAGAGATCGGCTTCAACCAGCGCTGCTTCCGTGTCCGCCACGCACCATGGAGCAGCAGTTGGTGTCGGCATGGCCGGGTCAGAGGCCACTTGACGCAGGACTTACCGAAATCAGTGTGGCCGTGAGACATGGAATGACAGGCGTTAACGAGATCCGTCGCGGGTTCCTAAGCTACTTCGTGAGCCACGGGCACGAGGAGGTTGCGTCCTCGCCACTGGTGCCGCGCAACGATCCGACCCTGATGTTCACAAATGCCGGTATGGTCCAGTTCAAGTCCGTGTTCACCGGTCAGGAGACGCGGCCCTATACGCGTGCAGCAACCTCCCAGAAATGCGTGCGGGCCGGTGGCAAGCACAACGACCTCGACAACGTCGGTTATACCGCGCGTCACCACACGTTCTTCGAAATGCTGGGAAATTTCTCGTTCGGCGACTATTTCAAGGCCGATGCGATCGAGCTGGCCTGGACCCTCATCACGAAGGAGTTCGGGATCGACAGCAAGCGCCTTCTGGTGACGGTTTATCACGACGATGACGAGGCCTTCGATCTCTGGCGCAAGATCGCCGGTTTGAAGTCGGACAAGATCATTCGCATCGCCTCCTCCGACAATTTCTGGCAGATGGGCGACACCGGTCCTTGCGGTCCCTGCTCCGAAATCTTCTACGATCACGGCTCGCACATCCCAGGTGGTCCGCCAGGTTCTGCAGATCAGGACGGTGACCGCTTCATCGAGATCTGGAACCTCGTATTCATGCAGTACGAGCAATTGCCCGGCGGCGAGCGTGTCGCGCTACCGAAACCGTCCATCGACACCGGCATGGGCCTCGAGCGCATTTCCGCCGTGCTTCAGGGCACTCACGACAACTACGAGACCGATCTGTTCAAGGCGCTGATCGAGGCCTCGGTCAATCTGACCGATGTACCGGCCCAGGGTGAGCAGAAGTCGAGCCATCGGGTCATCGCCGATCATCTCCGGGCCTGTTCCTTTTTGCTGGCCGACGGCGTCCTGCCGGCCAATGATGGGCGCGGTTACGTGCTCCGCCGAATCATGCGGCGCGCCATGCGCCACGCCCACATCCTGGGTGCCAGAGACCCGCTCCTGCACCGGCTGGTGCCCGCACTCATTCGTCAGATGGGGGACAGCTACCCGGAACTCGTGCGTGCCGGCGCCATGATTTCCGAGACTCTCAAGCTCGAAGAGACGAGATTCCGCAAGACGCTGGAGAAGGGGCTTGGGCTGCTGGCTGACGCGTCCGCGGACCTGTATCGTGGTGATACACTCTCGGGCGACCTCGCATTCAAGCTCTATGATACGTACGGCTTCCCGGTCGACTTGACCGAAGATGCCCTGCGCGCCCGCGGTATCGGTATCGATCGCCCAGGCTTCGAGGCAGCGATGGCGCGCCAGAAGGCCGAAGCCCGCAAGGCCTGGAAGGGGTCTGGCGAAGCCGCGACAGAGACAGTCTGGTTCGAAGTTCGCGAAGAGGTAGGGGCGACCGACTTCCTCGGCTACGATACGGAGCGGGCAGAGGGCGAGGTCCAGGTCGCCGTAAAAGCCGGCAAACTGGTCAAGAGCCTGAAGACCGGGGAGGAAGGGGCAGTTGTCCTCAATCAGACGCCGTTCTACGGGGAATCCGGCGGTCAGGTCGGCGATTGCGGCCTCATCAGGGGGAGCAAGGGTGCCCTTTTCAGGGTCAGCGATACACAGAAGAAGCTCGGGGACGTGATCGTTCACTGGGGAACAGTGGAGAAGGGCACGTTCAAATCGGGCGACGCGGTCGAACTCGTCGTTGATCATACCCGGCGGACGTCGACACGCGCGAACCACTCGGCGACCCACTTGCTGCACGAGGCGCTGCGACAGGTTCTCGGAACGCATGTTGCACAGAAGGGCTCGCTCGTTGCACCAGAGCGGTTGAGGTTCGATTTCTCCCACGCCAAGCCGATGACGGCAGAGGAGATCGCCGCCGTCGAGGATTTGGCGAACCGTGTCGTCCTGGAGAATGGCCCCGTCGACACCCGGCTCATGGCCATCGAGGATGCCCTGGAGTCGGGTGCGATGGCGCTGTTCGGGGAGAAGTACGGTGATGAAGTCCGCGTCGTCTCGATGGGGCTGCCTGCCGGTCGCGCCAAGCAGGGCGAACGTTCGAACAAGGCTTGGTCGGTCGAATTGTGCGGCGGTACGCACGTGCGGCGGACGGGCGATATCGGTCTCATCCGCATCGTGGCCGAGACGGCGAGTTCCGCGGGCATCAGACGCATCGAGGCGCTGACGGCAGACCACGCGCGCGCCTATCTCGCCCATCAGGACGAGCGCGTGAAGGAGGCCGCCGGACTGCTCCGCGCGCGCCCCGAAGATGTGGTCGAGCGACTACGCGGCTTGCTCGAGGATCGAAAGACACTGGAGCGCCAGCTCGCGGACGCCAAGCGGCAGGCTGCGATGGGTGGCGTTAGCGGCGAGGCTGAAACGATTCGCTCGGTAGGCGCGGTGAAACTGTTTACCCGCTCGGTAGACGGTCTCAATCCCAAGGACCTGCGTGGGCTGGTCGATGACGGCAAGAAGCAGGTCGGCTCGGGGATCGTGGCGATCGTCGGCGTCACCGAGGATGGCAAGGCAGGCCTCGCCGTGGGGGTGACAGACGACTTGACGGGGACCTGGAGTGCGGTCGATCTGGTCCGGGTAGGGGCCGAGGCGCTTGGCGGCAAGGGGGGCGGCGGCCGTCCGGACTTGGCGCAAGCGGGTGGTCCAGACGGGGGCAAGGCAGCGGAAGCCCTGAATGCGATCGAGGCGCGGTTGGCCGGCGCTTAGCATCTGTTTTGGGTGATGGTGGGTGCTCAGACATCGGCCAAAGACTGAATTCACGCGCAGAGCGGCGTCTTTTTGGGAGAGTATCGTTGCATGAAAGCGCCCCGTAGTTGTGTCCGTGTTGGCCAGGTGGCCGCGGTGTTCATCGCAAGCCTGTCTTGCGTTGCGACCAGTAGCGCAAAGCCGACGCCATGCGCGCGTGCCGCGAACGCTGATCCGGTCGCACTGCAATCTGCGCTGCGCGACGGCGACAAACTGGCCGAAGTGTTTCGTGACAACAACTACGTGGCTCTGCAGGACAAGACGACCTGGGCCATGTGGACGTTCACGGTCGACGGCAACCCGGCTCACCCCGCTGTAATATGTCGCATCCCCGTTCGTCAGGGTGATGCCATCGCACTGGATATGGTCATTTCCTGTAGGAGCGCTCCATCGACCTGCGCGCGGATGGAGCAGGAGTTCAAGGCACTCAATGCGACCATGGCCGCCGAAATGCAGCGCCAGCAGCCACGATAAGTGGCGAACGCTGGTGCGCCCAGTTGGCTCGCACATCGGCACTAATTGCGACGCAGTCTCCGCGCTTCGTTGCGGTCGACAAGGGTTGATCTGCTCGCCATGACGACAGCGTCGGCGCCGTCAGTTCCAGAACGAGCGCTGCACGCGCAGCTTCTGGCGCATGGCGTCGAGGTCCAGGGTTTTGGCCAATGGCTTGGGCGCATCCTGAGCCGGTTCGACGAATTCGACGCCGACGCCACTCATGCGGTCGTGACGGACTTCGCACACGACATCCAGCCCGGCGCCCGGAGCCGTCAGGCGAAAGCTGTAGGGCAGCCAGGGACGGCTGTGAAACTCGAGCCGGGCGCCGCCGACGGACAGATCCCGGATGATGCAGACGGTAGTGGGGCGCCCCGGTATGTGCACCTCGCCATGTATGGTCACGAGCCTGCGCCCGAACAACCGCCGATCCTTGCCGTCCTGCCGCCCGCGCATGGCCCGCTTCTGCCGGTCCGCTTTACGCTCCGGTCCTCTGCTCGAAAGTCCATCGAGATCGGAGTTTACCGAATTCGTCCTTCAGCACTGTTGCGCACGACCGTCACATTGCCGAGGCGATCGAAAGCAGTTGTTTGCCACGGGCGAGGACGCGCACTTTGCCGTCAGCCGAACAGCCCGCCATTGCCGCCCCGGCGATCCTTGTCGCTCCCGCCGGCAAAGCGCACGGCGGCCTCGGCGGCGCGGACGACGGCCAAGGCTTTGTTGATGCACTCCTGCTGCTCGCTTGCGGGCACGGAGTCGTGGACGATGCCGGCTCCTGCCTGCACGTGCAACATGCCGTCCTTGACGATCCCGGTGCGCAGTACGATGCAGGTGTCCATGTTGCCATCGGCGGAGAAATACCCGACGCAGCCGGCGTAAGGGCCGCGCTTGGCCGCCTCCAGTTCGTCGATCACCTGCATGGCGCGCACCTTGGGCGCCCCCGAGACTGTGCCGGCCGGGAAACCGGCCATCAAGGCATCGACGGCATCGTGCGCGGCCTGATCGAGACGGCCGGTCACATTGGAGACGATGTGCATGACGTGGCTGTAGCGTTCCACAACGAACCTCGAGGTCACTGCGACCGAGCCGACCTCGGCGACGCGTCCGACGTCGTTGCGGCCGAGATCCAGCAGCATCAGGTGCTCGGCCCGCTCCTTGGGGTCGGCAAGCAGGTCGGCTTCCAGCGCCAGGTCTTCGGCCGTGCTCGCGCCCCGCTTGCGCGTCCCGGCGATCGGCCGGATCGTCACCTCGCCGTCGCGCACCCGGACCAGAATCTCCGGGCTCGATCCGACCAGCGCGAACGAGCCGAAGTCGAGATGGAACAGATACGGCGACGGGTTGAGACGGCGCAATGAGCGGTAGAGCGCGAACGGTGGAAGGGTGAAGGGGGCTGAGAAACGCTGCGACAGCACGACCTGGAAGATGTCGCCGGCCGCGATGTAGGACTTGGCGCGGGCGACCATGTCGAGATAGCGCGCCTCGCTGGTGTTGGAGACAGGGTCGGGCATCTCGAGCCCATCGGTCACGGCCGCTGCCGTATGCTCCAGCGGGGAGCCCAGCGCCCGGACAACTTCGGCCAACCGCTCCGAAGCCGCGGCCCGGGCTGCCTTGGCACTGACCTTGGGGCGTGGCCGCACCGGGGTCACAAGGGTCATCTCGTCGCGCACGGTATCGAAGATCACCATCACAGTGGGCCGCATCAGCAGCGCGTCCGGCACGCCGAGGTCGTCGGGCGGAATGTCCGGCAGCCGCTCGATGAGCCGCACGGTGTCGTAGCCCATGTAGCCGAACACGCCCGCGGCCATCGGCGGGAGGCCCTCCGGCAGGCTCATGGCGCTTTCGGCCAGGAAGGTGCGCAGAGCCGTCAGCGTCGGCTCGGTCAGCGGCTTGAAGGCGTCTGGCTTGTCGAGCGGGCTGCGGTTGATCTCGGCAGAATCGCCCTGGGCGCGAAACACCGCGTCGGGCCTGAGCCCGATGATCGAGTAGCGCCCGCGTTGCGCGCCGCCTTCAACCGACTCCAGCAGAAAGCTCATGCCGCCGTGGGAGGCGAGCTTCAGGTAGGCTGAGACGGGCGTCTCGAGATCGGCGACGAGCCGGGTGTAGACGACTTGCGGCGCGCCGGCAGCGTAGGCCTTCGCGAACACTTCCGGCGACGGGGCGACATCCATGTCAGTCATCGGGCGGGCCTTGGCGACTTGAAGATAGGACGGGGGGAGAACGGACCGGACGGGCCTGTACACGTGCGCACAGGCCGTCGTGAACGCCAGGGTTATTGCTGCTGCTGGCCAGCTCCCATCAGGCGGTCGAAGGCCTGCGTGTTGACGGTCGCGTTGAAGCGGTCACGCAGCGCGGCGATGTAGGCGCCGATCTGGTCGGCCTGCATGTCCTGGCGCAGTTCCCTGCGCAGAGCGTCGCGCTGCTCCTTGGTCAGTTCGGACGGGGCCTTCACGTCGTCGACGCGGAACACGACCCGCGAGGAGCCGTCGGCCGTCTCGGAATGCCCGATCCCGCCTTTCGACAGCACGAAGGCTTGCGACAGGGCGGCCTGGGTCATGCCCTCGGGGATAGCCGTTCGCGTGACGGGCAGCGTGGTCGCGAGCTTGCCGCCGACTTCCTGCGCAATGGCCGAAAAGTCCTCGCCCGCTCTGAGCCGCTCGGCCAGCTTGACCGCGAGTTCCGACAGCCGCTTGCGCCGTTCCTCCCGCGTCCAGATTGCCTTGACCTCCGTCTTGACCTCCTCATACGGGCGGTCTGCGGCCGGCGTCACGGAGACGACGTCGACCCAGGCATAGCCACCGTCGGTGAGGGCAACGGCTTCGCCCTCGAGGCCGACTTCGCCACGGAAGCCCGCGGCCACGATCTCCTCGGCATCGACGACATCCAGGATGATCTTGCCGTCGGGCGCCTTGTTGTCCCGCGTCACCGTGGGCACGTCGTAATAGGGGAGTTTGAGAGTGGCGCCGATATCCTTCAGGGGCGTGCCGGCCGCCCGGCCGTCGTCGACCTCGGCATAGAGCTTCTGGGCCTCCGCGCGCGCCCACTCGCTGGCAAGTTTCAGACGGACCTTGTCCTTGACCTCCTCGTAAGACGACACCTTGCCGGCCACGATCTCGGTGGCTCGGACGAGGACGGTCGCAAATCGGCCCTCGATCGGCTCAGAGACTGCATCCTTGGGCAACGCGAAGGCTGCAGCCGCAATGGCCGGGTCGATGAGCTGAGCTTTCGTCAGCAGACCAAGGTCGATGTCGGTGGCGGAGGCGCCAGCCGCCTTGGCGATCTCGACGAAGTCCTTGCCGGTGTCGGCTTCGCGCTTGGCGGCGTCGGCGGCAGCCCGGTCCTTGAACGCGACCTGCTGCACGCGCCGCTTCTCGGGCACATCGTAGTCGGCGCGCGTCTGCTCATAGGCGGCCTTGATGTCGGCCTCCGCGATCTCGGCCCGGCGACGGATCTCGTTGACCGGCATCATCAAGACCGACAGATGGCGCGTTGGATCGGTCATCAGCCGCGACTTGTTGGCCTCGTAGGTCTTCTTGAGGTCGTCCTCGGAGGCCTCCGGCATCGTGATCGCCTTATCGGGGTCGATGCGGACATGCGTCAGGATGCGGGTTTCGTTGCGGTAGGCGTTGAGCGTGTCGATCAATGGTTCGGGCACGATGGCAGAGCGCAGGAACGCCGTCGTGACGTGCTTCCTCAGTTCGTCGCGCTTGCGCAAGGCGAGCAGGCCGGCCTCCGACAGCCCCATCTGCCGCATGATGCCCTCGAGCTGGGCCTTGGAGAACTTGCCGTCGGGCCCCTGGAAGGCCGGATCGCGCTCCAACCCCTCGGCCAGGGTCTGCGGTGACAGCGCCATGTCGAGGTTCTGCGCGTGGGCTTCGACGGCGGCCGAGCCGATCAGCTGATTGAGCACGCGCTGGTCGAGACCGAACGCGCGGGCCTGATCGGTGGTGATGCGCTGGCCGGCGCGCTGCGACAGCTCCGAAAGCTCATCCTGGAACGCGCGCTGGAACTCGTCGGCGGAGATCGACTGGCTGCCGATGGTCACGAGGGGCGCGCGCGAGGCCCCCGTGATGTAGTCGGCGATGCCCCAGACCGCAAAGCTCAGGATCAGCAGCACGATCATGATGGAGGCGACCCAGCCGGAGGCCCAGCGTCTGAGGGAATCGAGCATCGTGAAGCGGTCTTCCGGTGGGGCGCGGCGAGGGTGGAACCGGCCGGGAGTGGCCGTGCCGCCGCGCACGTTTCTGTCTGACAACGAAGGGATGCGCTTTACTGGCGCATCGGCGCCGATATCAAGCAGGGCTGTGCCATGATTGCAAGCACGGGACCGTTCGCGCGCTGCCGCACCCCGGCTCCCACACCTCTTCCCGGTCTTCCGACCGCCCACCCTAGAGTCGATGATCCTCAACACTACAGGACGCCCACATGAGTGAGACCGCCGCCGCCCTCCGCCCGCTGATCGCCGGCAACTGGAAAATGAACGGGATCAAGTCGGCGCTGGCCGAGGCCATGGCCGTCAACGAACACTTATCGGCCAACAAGGGCGCAATCGCCGCCGACGTGATGATCTGTCCGCCCGCGACACTCACGCTCGTCATGGCCGAGATCCTGAAGGACGGCCCGGTCGCGGTCGGCGGCCAGGACTGCCACGTGGCAGCCAGCGGCGCCAACACCGGGGACATC
>JBGSQO010000544.1:0-2744 GCA_041738055.1 Filomicrobium sp. | reverse complement strand
CGCGAGCCGCGAAGATTTCCTGCTTGGGCGCGCCCAGCGCGACGAACACGAGCCGCGCGCCCGAAGCGCCGATACGGTCGATGGCGGCATCGGCCTCCTTGCCCCTCGGGTCGAAACCCATGGGCGGCGAGTCCGTGCCGCAGATGTCAAGGCGGCCATCGGTCTCATGGACGAGGCGCTGGGAGGAGCGGGCGATCGCATCGTCGTCGCTGCCGAACAGATAGATGCCGAGTTCGCGGTCGGCCGCCGCTCTACACAACGGCACCAGCAGGTCGGCTCCGGTGGTGCGCTGCACCAGCGCACATTGTCGCCGCGCGAGGCGGGCCACAGGGGCGCCGTCAGCGGAGACGAAGCGCGCCGAGCGGTAGGCGCCGCGGAATAGCGCGTCCTGGCGCAGCTTGACCAGGTGATCGAGATTGAGCGTGACGACGCTGAAGCCCGTGTCGCCCGTCGCGGCAGCTGCCGTGATGCGGGCCACGGCATCTTCGAGAGTCGCGATATTGATGGCCCACCCATCGACTTTGGCGAGTGGCATCGGGTCGGTCAGCTCGGCTGGTCGGTTCGGCATTATGGTTCATGCTCATGTACGCTACGCTGTCAGCGCACCTTAAAAGCAAATTCGATCAAACGTTAAGTCACTATTTGCTCATTCAGTGAACCAGCCCACACAACCGAACTGCGGAGCACCTCAAGACCGGGCTCATACCGTCGTTTTCGCGTTCCGACACTCGTTTCGAGAGCCGGCCGGAAGGCGCGGTCTGCCGAGAGGTGGGTCAAAACGTCTGCGGATTGGCATCAGAGGCCCACGTGTGGGCCAGCCCCCCCCTGGACAGCCGTCGAGCGGTCTGCGGGCCAACCTCCGCGCGACCCAGCCCGAGCGGCCAACTATCCGCGGTTGCTGCACTGCGGCATGTCCGTCGTTAACGCTGAGATTTCTAGACAATTAATTGTTGTATGTGTTTGAACCAGAGTGTTTTAGATGGAGCCGGACGTGCTGAAAGCGCGGTCGTGATCGGGGCAGGGTTCGTCACTATGCAGCATGCGGCATCGATCCAGGATCGGGCGGGTCGGTTGCGGATCAGCGGGCTCGCTGTCTCCACGCTGGTTCTCCTTTTGGAATTCGCTTCGATCGTCGCGACCGCGATCGCCACCGGCATCGGCTATCATCTGGCCGTCTACGGCTCGCCGGGGCGCGTCGAACTCTACGCCACCGTCGGCATCATCGCGGCGCTGCTCTATACGATGCCGTTCGTCTACCGCAACGAGTACGCCATCCCCGACATCATCGAGCGCCGCCGGCTGTCCAGGCGCGTCGTCATGGTCTGGCTGCAGGCCTTCCTCGGGCTCGCTGCGATCGGCTTCCTGACGCGCTCGACCGCCGATGTGTCACGCGGCTGGCTGGCAATCTTCTTTGTTGCCGGGCTGATCGACCTGCTGATGGTCAATGCGCTGATCGAGGCGGCTCTCCAGTCGCTGCTCCGGACAGGTTTTTTGAGCTTGCGCCGACTGGTTCTGATGGGCAGCGAGGCGTCCGTTCGCGATGCCGCTGAGGAGTTGTCGAGCAGCATGAGCGGGGTCGAGGTCGTCGGTCGCGTCGTCCTGCCGCTGGACATCGTCGATGCCAATGCCGACGCCATCGATCGGGTCTTGCCCGACGTGCGCGCACGGGAGGCCGATGACGTGCTGATCCTTGCCGACGGGCTCAGCGCCCCGGCAACCGAGCGGCTGGTCGATCAGATCGCCGTGCTGCCGGTCAACGTCCACGTCGGGACGGCGGCGCTGGGGCGATTCGTCAATCCGACGATCACGCAGCTCAACGGCATCGTCGCCGTGGCCACGTTCCGCACCCCGCTCGATCCCCTGCAGCGGCTGCTCAAGCGCTCATTCGATGTGGCGGTGGCGAGCCTCGTGCTCATGCTCATTGCCCCGCTGCTGGCGCTGATCGCGGTTGCCATCAAGCGCGACAGCAGCGGCCCGGTGTTCTTCCGCCAGCGCCGGCGCGGCTTCAACCAGCGCGAGTTCCTGATCTGGAAGTTCCGCACCATGACGACGATGGAGGATGGCGACGCGGTGCGCCAGGTCCGCCCAGGCGACGAGCGGGTGACGCGGGTCGGTCGCGTCTTACGAAAATACAACCTCGACGAGTTGCCGCAGCTGATCAATGTCCTGCAGGGCGATATGTCTCTCGTCGGCCCGCGCCCGCACGCCATTGCCCACGACGCGTATTACGAGAAGATCATCACCGACTATCCGCGCCGCCTGAAAGTGCAGCCGGGCATTACCGGATGGGCGCAGGTCAACGGCTTCCGCGGTCCGACGACGACTGACGTGGCCATGCGCAACCGTGTCGACCACGACTTGTTCTATGTGCAGAATTGGTCGATCTCACTGGACGTCTACATCCTGCTGCTGACCGTGTTCTCGTCCAAGGCCTATCGCAACGCCGTGTGACGGTCGGGACTGCCGACGCTGGCGAGGCGATGCAAGGTCCCGTGTCGCGCACCTGTCGCGCCGGCCCGCAACCTCATGTAGAACGTGCAGCGATCCTGCCGGCGCCGCTTGCGTCGGACCAGGGGCGTCTCACGATGCAGTGCGAGGACCGCTCCCAAGATGGCCACCCCTTCGCGGAAACCTCCGCCCGATCCTGGACGCCCGCAGGCGGCCTGCTGCGACCACGAGCACGGCCCCCACGACCATCATCAACACCACGGCCATGACCATTCCCCGGCGCCTGCGCCAGTCCC
>JBGSQO010000503.1:0-2677 GCA_041738055.1 Filomicrobium sp. | reverse complement strand
GCCGACTGCCGAGATGCCAGGCGTGGGCATACTGGCCGATGGCGATGATCAACTCGAGCCGGGGCAGCAGGGGCAACAGCCGGGCGCGCCAAGCGGGCGCACATTCCTTGCGCGGCGGCAGGTCGGAGCCCTTGGCATCGTATCCGGGAAAGCAGAAGCCCATCGGCACGATGGCCAGCTTCTCGGCGTCGTAGAACGTCGTCTCGTCGATCCCGAGCCAGTCCCGCAGCCGCACGCCCGACGGGTCGGCGAACGGCCGTCCGGCGTCGTGGGCGCGGATGCCAGGGGCTTGACCAGCAATCAGCAGCCGGGCGTTCGCCGAAGCCTGGAGAATGGGGCGGGGTTCGTGGGGGGCGAGTGGAGCCCCGAGCGGGGCCTCCCGGCAGATGCGGCAGGCGCGGATGTCGCTGAGCAGGCGGGGGAGGGTTGTGGCGGTCTCGACGGGGGCTTTGGCCATGGCGGGGGGCTCTTTCACTTGTTGCGCCTTCCGACACTCGTTCCGAGAGCCGGCCGGAAGGCGCGGTATGCCGCAAGCGATGCGCCAGGATTTCGGTCGCTGGATATCAGATCTCGAGCCGTAAGCCGTCCTCGGCGAGGCCGACGCGCGGGTCGTCCACGCTGCTCGCCTGCGCCAGCATCTCGTGGCCCATGTGCGTCAGGAGAATGCGCCGCGCGGTCAATTTCGGCAGCTTCTCGCGGATGCGCAGCCACGTCATATGGTGCGGCGTCTCCCGCTCGTAGCCGTAGCATTCGGAAATGTAGAGATCGGCCCCTGCCGCGCATGGAATGAGGGTGTCGACCCATTCGGTATCGCCGGAGTAGGCGAGCACCTTGCCGCCGATCGTCAGGCGCAGGGCGTAGGATGGCGCGCCGGAGGGGTGATTGACCTCGTAGGCCTCGCTGACGACCGGGCCGACGTCCAGTGGCACGGCGCCGACATGCTCCAAGATCTCGATGCGAAAGCCGCGCCGCTTGCGGCTGAAACCGGGAAACAGGGCTTCACCGGCGGCCTTGAGGCGCCCCGAGAGCCCGCGCGGGCCGACGATGACGAGGGCTGCGGTCCGCTTCAGGACGTAGTCGGAATGCATGATCAGCCAGACGAGACCGGAGAAATGATCCCCGTGCAAGTGGGTGATGTAGATCGCCTGCAGCCGGCCAGGATCGAGCCCGAGGCGCGCCATCCCGATGAGCGCGGTCGCCCCGCAGTCGATCAACAGCTCGTAGTCGCCAACTGCAACGTGAAAGCACGTCTGCAGCCGGCCGCCCGAGCCGAACGCATCGCCCGAGCCGACGATTGTCAGCTTCATTGTTTCATGTGTCCACGTCCAGTCCCCAGGTCACGGAGCCTGCCCGATGCCGGCCTGCTCGCGCTGTTCCCTGGGGAACAACCCGGCCTGTCTGGCCATCGGGCATCATGCCGCAGCACTCGGGCGGGCGCTGACGGTGCCGTGCCAGCGGGCGACATGGGCGAGGCTCGCCGGGCGCTCGATCCGGGCCATGGCCATGAAATCGATTGCCACCAGCAGCGTGATATCGGCAACCGAGAACGTGTCGCCCGCGATGAAGGGACGGCGGCCGAGTTCGGCGTCGATCGTGTCCAGAGCGGACAGGGCCTTCCACTTGCAGGCCTCGCCCCATTCGGCGACCTGCGGCACCTCGCGCTCGGCCATGCGCGGATGCAGGTGCCGGAAGGCCTGCGAGACGTGGTGGAACAGGCCGTGCTCGATGCCGCGGGTCCACATCTCGATGCGGGCCTTCGACAAGGGATCGGTGCCGAACAGCGGCGGGTCGGGCTGCAGCTCTTCGAAATAGCGGCAGATGGCCATCGACTCGGAGATCGCCGTGCCGTCGTCGAGGACTAGAACCGGCACGCGGCGGAACGGGCTCAACGCCACGAACTCGGGTGCGTTGATGCTTTCGACCGTCAGCGCCCGCTCCTCCATCGGGATGGCGATGCCCTTTTCGGCGAGAAACATGCGCACCCGGCGCGGATTGGGCGCGACCTGCGCCTGGATGAGCTTCATACGCGTCTCCTCAAAGATATTCGCGGCTCACTCTTCCCAGCGGTTCGGGTCGAGGCCCAGAAGGTCGAACGTCCGCAGCATGTGAGCGGGCAGCGGGGCTGTCACGTCGAGCTTTTCGCCTTGCCGGAAGGGGTGCGGAAGAATCAGCCGGCGGGCATGGAGATGCAACTTGTTGTCCATGTTCTCAGCCGGCAGGGCCACGTCGCCCTCGTACTTGTTGTCGCCGAGGATCGGATGGCCGATCAAGGCCATGTGGGCGCGCAGCTGATGCTGACGGCCGGTGACCGGCTTCAAGGACACCCAGGCCGCCTTGTGGCCGACGCGATCGATCACGGAATAGTGCGTGGTGGCGTGCATGGCGCGATCCTGCTCGCCCTCGCGCGATTTCCTCACGCGGTCGCCGTCGGGGCCACTGTCCTTGACCAGGGCGGCTTCGATGCGGCCTTGCGGCGGTTTCGGCACGCCGGACACCACTGCCCAATAGGTCTTGCCGGCCGAGCGCGTCTGGAAGGTGCGGGCGAGCTTGGCTGCGGCATCGCGATGCTTGGCGACCAGCAGCACGCCCGTCGTATCGCGGTCGAGGCGGTGGACGAGGCGGGGGCGATCGCCGAAGCGGTCGGCCATTCCGGCCAGGATGCCGTCGAGGTGCCGCA
>JBGSQO010000501.1:0-6621 GCA_041738055.1 Filomicrobium sp. | reverse complement strand
GCCGCCCCGGTCGCGCGCATCAGTGCCAAGATCCCCAAATTCGCCATTTTCCGCTTCTCCGTCTGACCCGGATGCGCCCTACGCATCGGGGCCGCCTCGCCTTTTGTTCTGTCCAACGTGGCTTTCGTCCGTGTGGCCCCGGTCAAGTGGCCCCGGTCGAGTAGTGGCTCGGTGCAAGAGCCGCTCGACCCCACGCCCGCAGCGACGGTGGGCCGGAGTCTCGCCGCCTCGAGCGATGCAACGCCACGAGGCCCGCACCCACCACACGCGGGGCGCCGGGCCGCAACAGGGTTGCCCATCACACCAGTCTTTGCCGCGGCATCGCTCTGCTTAAAACGTGTCTTGAATATGGCACCCTATGTGGACGATCTGGGACCGCCGCCCCGCCCCCTGGAGAGCGTGGCAACAATACCACGAAGCGTGCGCACCTCCTGCGCTGTCGGGGCCATTCGCGTCAGCATCGTACGCACGTTTCGGACGACCGAAGGGCGCCGGTGCGGCGGATTGAAGAAACCGCTCTCGTCGAGCGCGCTTTCGAGGTGCCCGAACAGACCGAGCAGCTCCTCCTTGGTCGCGAGCCGGTCGTCGCCGAGGTTCAGCCCCTCCTCCGCCGGACGCTCGTAGGTCGTCACCCGGCCGAGGCTCTGGCGCGGATCGGTCCGCATCCACTCGTAGCCGAGGATCAGCACCGCCTGCGCCAGGTTGAGCGAGGCGAACCGGCTGTTGACAGGTATCATGATAAGGGCGTCGGCATTCGCCACCTCGTCGGTCTCGAGTCCGTTCCGCTCCCGCCCGAACAGCAGCCCGACGCGCTCTCCCGCTCCGATCCGGCGGCGCATCTCGGCGATCGCCGCAGCGGGCGACATCACCGGTTTTCTGAGATCGCGCTGGCGGGCGGTGGTCGCGGCCAGCCAGTTGAGGTCGGCGATGCCCGCGTCGAGACTCGGGATCGCGACGGAGTCATCAATGATGTAGTTGGCCCCCGACGCGGCGATCCGCGCCTTCTCGTTCGGCCAGCCGTCGCGCGGGTTGACGAGGCGCAGCTCGTCCAGCCCGAAGTTGGCCATCGCCCGCGCCACCATGCCGATGTTATCGGCGAGCTGCGGCTCCATCAGGATTACCGCCGGGCTTTCGCCGCTGCCGTGGAAGGCGCTGCCTTGGATATGAGCCCTGCGGATGCCGTGGCGCAGCTTGCGAATGACGCGACGCGCCCAGAACCAGTAGTTCTCGCCCGACCACGTCTTCTCGAGCGCCGCCAGCTCCGGCGTCTTTATGCTCTCCGTGCCCTCGCCGAGCAGCCGCACGGAGCCATCGCCCACCACGATCTCCTTGTGGGCGCGTACGAAGTCATCCAGCGTCAACAGGCCGAGTGACTCGGTGCGCCGCTTGCATTTTGGGCAGGTGACGCCGTCGGCCTCGCAGGCGAGCTCGGCGCAGTAGGTCAGCACCGGCTCCAGCGTATTGCGGCCGAGCCCCGGAATGGCCAGCGCCGCCAGCCCCTCGTCGATCATCTTGTTATGGCAGGCGTGCACGACCTCGGCGACCGGCCGCCCGCAGACCACCGGCTCGCCGGCGATCTTCTCGATTTCGATGCTCATGAATGTCCTGCTGCCGGACGCCGGATCGGCCTCGGGCGAGGCGCCGGCGGGGCCGTCACCGTGGGCTGGGCGGTCCGGCTCTCCATCATCCCTTCCGCTGACTTGTTGCGCTGCGGCATTGTGTCTATGGTTCGCGCCGCTTCACAACCCCTCCGAGAGGCACGCAGCAACAGGCCGAGGTCGAGACCCATGAAGAAGATCAAGGTTGCAGGCACCGTCGTCGAGATGGACGGCGACGAGATGACCCGCATCATCTGGCAGCTCATTAAAGACAAGCTCATCCACCCTTATCTCGACCTCAATCTCGAGTACTACGACCTCGGCATCGAGTACCGCGACAAGACCAACGATCAGGTGACCATCGACGCCGCCAACGCGACCAAGAAGCACGGCGTCGCCGTGAAGTGCGCGACCATCACACCCGACGAGGCGCGCGTCAAAGAGTTCAGCCTCAAGGAGATGTGGAAGAGCCCGAACGGCACCATCCGCAACATCCTCGGCGGCGTCATTTTCCGCGAGCCCATCATCTGCCGCAACGTGCCGCGCCTCGTGCCCGGCTGGACGCAGCCGATCGTCATCGGCCGCCACGCCTTCGGGGACCAGTACCGCGCCACCGACTTCAAGTTCCCCGGCAAAGGCAAGCTGACCATCAAGTTCGTCGGCGACGATGGACAGGTGATCGAGAAGGAGGTGTTCAACGCCCCCGGCAGCGGCGTCGCGATGGCGATGTACAATCTCGACGAGTCGATCCGCGACTTCGCCCGCGCCTCGCTCAACTACGGCCTGATGCGCAAGTGGCCGGTGTACCTGTCGACCAAGAACACGATCCTCAAGGCCTACGACGGCCGCTTCAAGGACATCTTCGAGGAGATCTACCAAGCCGAGTTCAAGGCCGAGTTCGACAAGGCGAAGATCGTCTACGAGCACCGCCTGATCGACGACATGGTCGCGTCGGCGCTGAAGTGGTCGGGCGGCTACGTCTGGGCCTGCAAGAACTACGACGGAGACGTGCAGTCCGATACCGTTGCCCAGGGCTTCGGCTCGCTCGGCCTGATGACCTCGGTGCTGATGACGCCGGACGGCAGGACCGTCGAGGCGGAGGCGGCGCACGGCACCGTGACGCGCCACTATCGCGAGCACCAGAAGGGCAAGGACACGTCGACCAACTCGATCGCGTCGATCTTCGCCTGGACCCGCGGCCTCTCGCATCGCGCCAAGCTCGACGACAACGCCGAACTCGACCTGTTCGCCAAGACGCTCGAGCGCGTCTGCGTCGAGACGGTCGAGGCCGGCCACATGACGAAGGATCTGTCGCTGCTCGTCGGCCCGGATCAGAAGTGGCTGACCACCACCGGCTTCCTCGACAAGGTCGACGAGAATCTGAAGAAGGCCATGGGCGCGGCTTGAGAGCGGCGCTGTTTGCAGAGCCTACACGTTCATATCGCGCGGGCCGGGACCACATCCCGGCCCGTTTGCGTTTTTGCTTTGACCGGCAGCCCGGCCCCGACCTGCGTCGGGGTAACGGTCGTGGTTGTTAATACCGCCAGCCCCCTCGCCGTCATCCCGGTGAAGGCCGTCGTGGTGACGGTGGTGTTGCAGGCCGCAAACCCAACCTCGGCGTCACCCCGGCGGAGGCCGGGACCCACGCCAGCTTCCATCAGTCGAAACGTTCGCGATTGACTTCAAAGTACGCGGCAACTGCTGGCGCGCTGGTTCAGCGTCGCATTTGCAGAAACTTGCGTAGGCCCCGACCTGCGTCGGGGTGACGGTGGTGATTGTGACACCGCCAGCCCCACCCTCGCCGTCACCCCGGCGAAGACCATCGTGGTGACGCGGTGTTGCAGGCGGCAAACCCAATCTCAACGTCATCTCGGCGAAGGCCGGGATCCACGCCAGCCACCTATAATCAGTTCCTCCGGAGCAATAAGCTTGGCCATTGCCAATGCGGAGCCGATGGCCTCGGTCCACTCAAGGTCTACGGACATGTATCCGCTTTCGATCAACAGCCCTTGGAGCTTGGCGTCCACATAGCAGTACTCGAGATCTGGCGTCGGAATGACACGCTCAACACCAACGAGAAATGCGCACATTCCAACAAACCCGGCCAGAAGCTCATCGAGACTCGGGCCTCCGATCCGCATTGCTTCCAAAGCATCCAGTCGATCGGGCGGCAACACCAGATCGAACGGTCCCCAAACTGTCCCGGAATCCTGCCCCGGCCTCAATACACCTAACCGCTGCAGAATCTCAGCCGCCTTCTCATGGTCCGAGCATGATTCCGCGCATAGCGCTCCAGCGCCAAGGCCGTTCCATTCACCAGCACGAACTGATCGCAAGCCTCGTCTGAGCAACCAATCCGCAAGCCCGCGATAGAGTTCGAGCGAGGATGAATTCACACCACGCCTTTCATATCCGGCGGGACGGCCTCGGCAGCGAGCGTAGCGATCGCATCGTCGAGGCTCATCACCTGCTGCTTGTCGCTGCCCAAGCGGCGGATCGAGACCTTGCGCTCCTCGGCCTCGCGCTTGCCGACCACCAGCAGCACCGGGATCTTCTCGAGGCTGTGCTCGCGCACCTTCAAGTTGATCTTCTCGTTCCTGAGATCGAGCCCGACGCGCAGTCCCGCTGCCTGCAAAGCCGCCTGCACCTCGGCCGCATAGGGATCGGCGTCCGAGACGATGGTCGCGACCACCGCCTGCACCGGCGCGAGCCACAGCGGGAAGTGACCGGCGAAGTTCTCGATCAGGATGCCGGTGAAGCGTTCGAGCGAGCCGAACATCGCGCGGTGGATCATCACCGGCGTGCGCTTCTGGCTGTGCTCGTCGATGTAGAACGCGCCCAAACGCCCCGCGAGGTTGAAGTCCACCTGCGTGGTGCCGCACTGCCAGTCGCGGCCGATGGCGTCCTTCAGCACGTACTCGAGCTTCGGCCCGTAGAATGCGCCTTCGCCCGGATTGATCGCGGTCTTGACCCGGCCGTTGGAGCGCTTCGTCACCTCGTCGAGCACGTCGCTCAACGCCTTCTCGGCCTTGTCCCAAAGCTCGTCCGCGCCGACGCGCTTCTCGGGCCTGGTCG
Source organism: Filomicrobium sp. (assembly GCA_041738055.1). Taxonomy (GTDB): domain Bacteria; phylum Pseudomonadota; class Alphaproteobacteria; order Rhizobiales; family Hyphomicrobiaceae; genus Filomicrobium. Next base: position 1,948 of record JBGSQO010000501.1, on the reverse strand, counting down.
ACAGCTTGATGAAAATGTCCTCGAAGCCGAAATGGCCGTAGATCGACAGCATCAGATCGTTGATCGCGAGGCACTCGCGCATGATCTGGTCTTCGGTGACGAAGATGTGCGCGTCGTCCTGGGTGAAGTGGCGCACGCGCAGCATGCCGTGCAACGCGCCCGACGGCTCGTAGCGGTGCACCTTGCCGAACTCGGCGATTTTCAACGGCAGATCGCGGTAGCTCTTCAGTCCATGCTTGAAGATCTGCACGTGGCCCGGGCAGTTCATCGGCTTGCAGCAGAACACGCGCTCATCGGGAAGCGTGGTCGTGAACATGTTCTCGCCGTAGTTCTCCCAGTGCCCCGACAGCTCCCAGAAGTGCTTCTCCATCATGTCGGGAGAGTTCACCTCCATGTAGCCCGCAGCCTGCTGGCGCCGGCGCATGTAGGCGATGAGGGTCTGGAACAGCGTCCAGCCCTTCGGGTGCCAGAAGATCGAGCCCGGCGCCTCCTCCTGGAAGTGGAACAGATCCATCTCGCGGCCGAGCTTCCTGTGGTCGCGCTTCTCCGCTTCCTCGATCTGCTTGAGGTAGGCGTCGAGCTCCTCCTGGGTCGCGAAGGCGGTACCGTAGATGCGCTGCAGCTGCGGGTTGTTGCTGTCGCCGCGCCAATACGCGCCCGCGAACTTGGTCAGCTTGAACGCCTTGCCGATCGCCCCCGTCGCGGTCATGTGCGGACCGCGGCAGAGATCGAGCCAGGTGCCCTGCTTGTAGATCTTGATGTCCTGGTCGGCGGGGATCGCGTCGACCAGCTCGACCTTGAACAGCTCGCCCCTTTTGCGGAAGAACTCCTTGGCCTCGTCGCGCGACCACACCTCCTTGGTGAAGGGTGCGTTGCGGGCGATGATCTCGCCCATCTTCTTCTCGATCTTTCCAATGTCGTCGGGCTGGAACGGCTCGGCCTTGGCGAAGTCGTAGAAGAAGCCGTTCTCGATCACCGGGCCGATGGTCACCTGGGTGCCGGGCCACAGCTCCTGGACCGCTTCCGCCATCACGTGGGCGCAGTCGTGCCGGATCAGCTCCAGCGCCGGAGCGTCAGTGCGCGAGACGAAGTTGATCTTGGCATCCGCGGTGATGGGGTCGGCGAGGTCGGCGAGCGCGCCGTCGAGCTGCATCGCGACGGTCCGCTTGGCGAGCGACGGCGAAATGGACTTCGCCACCTCGAGGCCGGTCGTGCCTTTGGCGACCTTGCGTTGCGCGCCGTCTGGAAACGTCAGAGTGACGTCGGACATCGTTCTCTCTCCTGTTGCTCACTCGCCGCAAACCGGGGCGGCGTAAGTCGTCGTTCGGGTGGGTTGTTTTGGCCGCTTTCCCGCGCCTGTCAAGATCGGGCCCCCAAGGCGGGACGGACCGCAGCGGAACCTTTACCTCAAGTCGTGGGCCTTCCTTAAAGAACCTCGAACTACCTTCCCCCCAAAGGCCGCCCCGCCGCTGCGAGCCGCGGGGCCATGCCGCAGTCTTGAGGGGAAGACTTCCATGCAGGTTCCGAAACTTCTGCTCCGCAAGGGCATCATGACGAGCCAGGGCCAGAAGCGTCCGGCCGTCCAGGCCATCGCGATCGTCGATCCGGCGATCAGGGCCCGCCTCGAGGAGAATTTCCTCACCGAAAACCTGTTCAAGCGCTCGGTCTACGCGAACGGCATGCCGGACGGCACGCCACCGCCGTCGCCCACTCTCGCGCCGCACGTCTCGTCATTGTTCAAGAGCGACGCCTGCCCCGAGATCACGGTGAAGACCATCCTCAACGGCCAGCTTTTCCAGTCGCAGTCGCTCTGGGAGGTCAAGGCCTTCGAGTTTGCCGCCTGCCGCGCCTTCGACGCGCTCCTCGACTTGATCGCCACCGTCGTCGAACTCAATCGCGAGGTGAGCTACGAACCCGAATCCGCCAAGCGCCTTGCCGATGCCGTGGC
>JBGSQO010000364.1:0-3729 GCA_041738055.1 Filomicrobium sp. | reverse complement strand
CGGTGGAGCTGCTGCGGGACGCACTCCACGCGCCACGGCTCGCACCCGATCGCCTGGATCAGGTCAAGTCCGCGCTGCGGGCCGAGTTGGCTGCCGACGCCAGAAATCCGCGTAAGGCCGTGCAGGAGGCCTTCAGCCGCGAGGCGTTCGCCGGCCATCCCTTCGCGCGCTCCGAAAAGGGAGAGGCAGACGATAGTGCAGCAGTGACCGTGGAGGAGCTTGCCGCGCAGCATCGCCGTCTGATTGCCCGCGACAACCTGCGCGTCGTGCTGGTCGGCGATCTGACCGCGCAGGAGGCCCGCGCGCTGCTCGATACCGTCTTTGGCCACCTGCCCGCCAAGGCCGACCTCGTCCCGGTTCCACCCGTCACCCCGAAGACGTTCACCCAGCGGCGGCCTGGACTGCCGGGACAGGCGTTCGAGACGGCGGTGTTCTCCCTGCCGGCTCCCGCGCTCGGCACGTCTGAATTCTTCTCCGCGCTCGCTCTCAATCACATCATCGGCAGCGGCAATCTCGATGCCCGCCTGACCGTCGAATTGCGCGTGAAGCGGGGGCTCACCTACGCCGTCGGCAGTTCGCTCGTCGCGACGCCGGAAGCCAGCTACCTGCTGGGCAGCCTGTCGACGCGGCCGGGCAAGATGGACGAGGCCCTCGCGGTGTTGAAGGACACGCTGACCGAGATCGCGCGCGATGGCGTGAAAGAGGCCGAGTTGGCCCATGCGAAGTCGGGGCTCATCGGGTCGTATCTCGTCCGCCACGATACAAGTGCGGCGCTGGCTTCGCATCTGCTGGCTCTCGCCGTCGACGGACTGCCGTCCGACTACGGTGAGCGGCGCAGGCTGGCGCTGTCGGGGCTTACTGCCGCAACGGTGTCCGCACAGGCGCTGAGCCTCTTCGACCCCAAGGGCCTGAGTGTGCTGGTGCTGGGCACCGCGCCGGAGGCTGCAGCGGTGAAGTGAAGAGAAGTGAAGCCGGGGCTCACGCCGCCCCGGACCCCGCGCGGGGGATCACCCCGATTGCGCCCTCTAGGGCGAAGGTCGTGCCCCAAACTCCCGGTGATGGTTCCAAGGGCTAAGGCCCTTGGTGGGGGTCAAGGGGGCAAAGCCCCTTCGTCTTCACTTGGGCCGATAGCTCTGGCAATCTTCACAACGCGTACGGCAGCCCTCCCCCGCCGCAGTCACTTCCCGAATGGATCGGGTCTTGGGGTGGTGTCAGAGGACGGCGGCAGGATCGGCAGCATGAACTGCGGCTGGTCGCCGGTCAGCGTCTTCAGGAAGGCGACGATTTTCAGGTTCTCATCGCCCGAGAATTTGCGCCCCAGCTGGAGGCGGCCCATCACGTCGACGGCCTGGCTCAGCGTCTTGGCCGCGCCGTCGTGGAAGTAGGGGTAGGTCATTTCCACGTTGCGCAGCGTAGGCACCTTGAAGTTGAAGCGGTCGGCATCATGGCCCGTCACGGCCGAGCGGCCCTCCGCTTCGCTCGTCGACTTGTAGGGCGCGACCACGCCCATCTTCTGGAACGAAGCGCCACCGACGGCCGGGCCGTTGTGACAGGCCACGCAGCCCGACTCCTTGAACAGCTCATAGCCCGCCTTCTCGTCGGCCGTCAGCGCCGTCTTGTCGCCGAGCAGCCAGCGATCGAAGCGGGAATTGGGCGTCACCAGTGTCTTCTCGAACTCGGCGATCGCGGCCGTCACCTGATCGATGTCGAGCTTCTCCTTGCCGAATACGACGCGGAATTCGCGCACGTAGGCCGGGATCGACTCCAGAACGTCGAGGGCGAGCGTGTGCGTGAACGCCATCTCGCCGGGGTTGGCGATGGGGCCGCCGGCCTGCGCCTTGAGGTCGGCTGCCCGCCCATCCCAGAACTGCGCGACGTTGAGCGAGGAGTTCAGCACGGTCGGCGCGTTGATCGGCCCCTGCTGCCAATGATCGCCGATCGAGGTCGGGATGTTGTCGGTGCCGCCCATCGACAGGTTGTGGCAGGAGTTGCAGGAGATGAAGCCCGACTTTGAGAGACGCGGGTCGAAATAGAGCTTCTTGCCGAGTTCGACCATGCCGAGGTTGACGCTCTGCGGCGGCTGGATCGGCTCGATCGGCTCGTCGCCAGCGCGAACCGCGACACTTGCAAGGGCCAATGCGCTTGCAGCCGTCAGCAGGGCCAGAAGATTGCGTGTCATGACACTCCCTCCGTCATGTGGCGGACACACGCCGAAGCTGGCGCGCATCTCGGGATGGAGGGTAGCGGAAGGGACACGGGCTGGGCTTTGGGAGGCGTCAAGTCCTCGGCTGACGGCGATCAGCCATTCTACCGACGTGAGCGCTCAAGGATCATGTTGTCTTATTGGGCGCGAATGGAAATCTGATCGATGCAAAGTCCGATTTTTAGTCACGACAACCCCTTGAACTCCGTTCATGGCACCCCGATGTCTCGCATGAACAGAGTTCACATGGAGCCCAGGAATGCTGACCGCACCCGCCCCGCGACACGCCAAAGCCCAGGTTGTAGGCTCGTCTAGACCGCGAGCAGGCCCCGACGACGGCCGACCACAGTGAGACCGCCCCAAAGCGGCAAGCCGCCCAATCGTTCCTTAACAATAATCCGTCATCACCTTCACGGATAGCCTGCGAAGGACTGACGAGGTCCAAGCACTCCGCCTCTCGAGGACTCCCCAATGTTCAAAGACCTGATGTCGTCGCGCCGTTTTGCACCGCTGTTCTGGTGCCAGTTCCTGGCCGCACTCAACGACAACTTCGTCAAGAGCGCGCTCGTCATCCTGGTGCTTTACAAGCTCGGCGCCGAGCAGGGGGCAGCTCTCGTCTCGCTGGCGGGCGCGGTCCTCGTCATGCCGGCCTTCCTGCTGTCGGCGCTGGGCGGCGAATTGGCCGACAAGTACGACAAGGCCCACGTGGCGTTCTGGATCCGGGTGGGCGAGTTGCCGGTCGCCCTGCTGGCGGCGGTCGGCTTTCTGATGAGCGGCAGCGCCGAACCGCAGATCGCACAGGCCTCGGTGCCCGTCCTGTTTGCCGCGCTGTTCGGTTTCGGCTGTTGGGCGGCCCTTTTCGGCCCAATGAAATACGGCATCCTGCCCGACCATCTGAGCGTTCGCGAGTTGCCGGCCGGCAATGCGCTGGTCGAGGGCGCGACGTTCCTGGCGATCCTGCTCGGCACCATCGCCGGTGGCTTTGCCATGGCGACCAACGGGACCGGGCAGCCCGCCATTCCCGAATGGGGCATCGCCGCGCTGATCATGACGTTCGCCGGGCTCGGACTCCTGTCGGCGTGGGCCATCAAGGAGACTGGCCGCGGCGATCCGGGTCTGCCCATCACGCGCAACATTTTCGCCTCGACCTTCCGCCTCGTCGGCGAACTCTATTCGGATCGGCGGCTGTGGATCGGCGGACTGATCACCAGCTGGTTCTGGATGGCGGGCATCGTCGCGCTGTCGCTGCTCCCGACGCTGGTCAAGGACGTGCTCGGCGGCAACGAGCAGGTCGCCACCATGAGCCTCGTCACCTTTACCGTCGGCATCGCGCTCGGTTCATTCCTGGCCGCCCGCGCCAGCCGGACGCGACCGAACCTCGCACTCGTCCCCATCGGCGCCCTGCTGATGGGCCTCGTCGCCTTCGACATCGCCTGGACCGTATGGGCCGCCACCCCCGTAAGTGGTGGCGCAGCCGCCAGCCCGCTGGCCATCCTCGGCACTGTGACGGGGACGCGGCTCGCCAT
>JBGSQO010000423.1:0-2694 GCA_041738055.1 Filomicrobium sp. | reverse complement strand
CCGACAGCGCCAACGCCACCAGCGCGCCCGCCGTCTCGACCATCCACGTCGTGCCCGTGAACGACGCGCCCGCCGGCACGGACGCGACGCTGACGGCGACCGAGGACACGCCGTACACGTTCACCGCCGCCGACTTCGGCTTCACCGATCCCGATGGAAATTCCTTGCAGTCCGTCACGGTCGATCCGCTGGCGGGTGGCGGAACGCTGACCTTCAACGGCACGCCGGTCACCGCAGCGATTTCAATACCAGTGGCCGACATCGGTCTGCTCGTCTACACACCGGCCCCCGACGTCAATGGCAACGGGCTGGCCTCCGTCACGTTCACCGTGCGCGACGACGGCGGTATGGCCAATGTCGGCGCCGATACCGATCCGGCCCCCAACACGATCACACTGAACGTGGCAGCTGCCGATGATCCGGTGAGCGCCGTCACGCCGGCCGACCAGTCGACGCCGGAGGACACAGCCCTCGTGTTCTCATCGGCCAACGGCAACGCCATCACCCTGACCGACCCCGACGGTGGCGCGGGCGGCGAGGTCATCGTTCGCCTTGTCGTGCCGGCCGCGACGGGCAAGCTGACACTCGGCGGCACTTCGGGCTTGGTTTCGGTGAGCGGCAACGGCAGCAACGAGATCATCGTCACGGGCTCGGTCGCCGCCGTCAATGCGGCGTTGAACGGCTTGAGCTACGCGCCGCGAGCCGACTGGAACGGCACCGTGCCGACCGGTCTGTCGATCACCATGACGCGTCCCGCCGACGTCGGCTTCCTCAATCCCGGCTTCGAGGAGCCGAACTTCGCCGACACCAACGGCGTACATTTCTCCGGTGAAGACGCGGTTCCCGGCTGGGACACGTCTGCGACTGACAACCAGATCGAGTTCTGGGACAGCGGCGCCTATGGCGTGGCCGCATTCGAGGGCGATCAGTTTGTCGAACTCAATGCCTACCAGGTTTCGACGCTGTCGCAGACATTGACCCCAACGAGCGCGGGCGGCGATCTCACGCTGACATTCGCCCATCGCGGACGTGCCGGCGCTGATACGATGAACGTCTCCGCCATTGATCTGGGCGCCGACGGTGTGCTCGGTGGTGGCGATGACGCGGTCCTGTTCAATCAAGACTACACGACGGGCAATTCGGCCTGGCAGCAATATCAGGCCGACCTTGGAACGGCATCGGGCAACCCGGTCCTGCTCCGGTTCAACAGCATCAGCGCAGCTGGCGGGGCGACCGTCGGCAATTTCCTCGACGGGATCAGCATCTACGACAGTTCGCTCAGTACCTCCGCAACGGTCGGCATCACCGTGACGCCGGTCGCCGACACGGTCGACGATACCGTCACGACCGATGAGGACACCGCGGTCGCCTTCAACGTCTTGACCGGCACCAACGGCGCAGAAGCCGACAGCTTCGAGAACCCGGCCCGCGCGGTGACGGCGGTCACGCAGGGCGCCAACGGCTCGGTGACCTTTGCTGTCGACGGTACGCTGACCTATACGCCCAACGACGAATTCCATGGCACGGACACGTTCACCTACACGGTGACGAGCCCGGCCGGCATCACCGAGACCGCAACCGTCACCGTCACCGTCACGCCAACCAACGACGCGCCCGAGGCCCGCGACGATGTCGAGACGACCGGCGAGGACGCCGTTCTCGTCGGGCAGAGCGTCATTGCCGACAACGGCAGCGGCGCCGACTCCGACCTCGACGGCGACACGCTATCCGTCGCCCAAATCAATGGCGCCGCCTACACACCGGGCACCGCCGTCACGTTGCCCTCCGGCGCGTTGCTCACGATGAACGCCGACGGCAGCTATAGCTATGATCCCAACAGCGCCTTTGAAAGCCTGGGCGTTGGCCAGACGGGAAGCGACAGCTTCACTTATCAGATCACCGACGGCCACGGCGGCTTCGATACCGCGACCGTCACCATCACGGTCATCGGGGCCAACGATGCGCCTGTCGCAGTCGCCGACACCAACAGCGGCACGGAGCAGCAGTCGCTGGCCGGTCATCTCATCTCCGGCGCGGTGATCGCAGGGGGTGGTTCAGGCGGCGCCGACACCGACGTCGACGGCGGCGCCCTCACCGTGACGGGCATCAGCTTCGGCAGCGTCGGCGCTCCGATCATCCTGACCCACGGCACGCTGACCATCCAGTCGACCGGCAGCTATACGTTCGTACCCAACGCAACGGCCAACGCGCTAGACCAGGGCCAGATCGTCACCGAGCAGGTCACCTACACCGTCTCCGATGACAACGGCGGCACCGCGCAGGCGTCGTTGACGATCACCCTGACGGGCGAGAATGACGCGCCCTTCAACACCATCGCGTTGCCGCAGACGAATGCGGTCGATGGCGGCAGCGTGTCGTTCCCGACCTTCGGCGCCTTCCACGATCCCGACGGCGAGGCGCTGATATATTCGCTCGCACCCGCTGCCCCGGCCTGGCTGTCGATCGACCAGTTCACGGGCGTCGTGTCGGGCTCGCCGCCGACCAATGCCTCCCAGGGTGGGCCGCTGACCAACGGCACCTACACGTTCGCCGTCATCGCCACCGATCCGCAGGGCGTCGCGGCCACGGCCAACGCGACGGTCATCGTCTCCAACCTGCCGCCGGTCGCGACGGACGATGCGGCAAGCCCGACCGAGAACGCGACGGCCAGCGGCAACGTCATCACCGACGCGG
>JBGSQO010000360.1:0-3652 GCA_041738055.1 Filomicrobium sp. | reverse complement strand
CGGTGGAGGAACTCGCCAAGCGCACGGCGCAATCATCCAAAGAGGGGCTGGGCAAGGCGACCGACGCCGTCGTAGATGCCGCGAAGACGACCGGGCAAGGCCTGGAGAAGGCCGGAGACGCGGTCGGGTCGGCCGCCAAGACCGCTGGGAACGCTGTCGGGTCGGCGGCGCAAAAGGCCGGCGAAGCGGTCGGCTCGGCCGCCTCGAAGACATGGCGCTGCCTCACATCGCTGTTCGACGATTGCTGATGCCTCGCGACCAGGGATGCGCGTAACATATTGTTCTAAATAGTATATCTCAGCTCGCGCACGACATGTCTGGTGGTGCGGCCCGCGCAGTTGTCCACAGGTTTGGCCACTTTTCCCCCGCCATTCAGAACGCGTTCATGTGCGCGCAGATATCCCTTGCACTGTGTCCGGCCTGCGCTAATTTCGAGGCAGGGAAAGGGCACGAGGGTTCGCTCGCAAGCGTCACGCGACGACGGCCAGCGCAGCACAGGAAGGGGGTTCGTCATGGCAGTTCGACATCTGGCACTCCTCGCCATCGCAGGCAGCGCAATTGCCGCTGGCGGGTGCGCGCAGGCCCCCGCCGTCACGTTCTCGGGCCTGACCAACGGCGACCTGCAGCCGATCGCGTCAGCCTACGCGCAGGACGATACGGCCGAGATCAGCTATGCCCGCCGCAAGACCATGGCCGGCAAGGTGTTGACGGCCATTGCGCTCGAACGGGTCACGGGACTGAAGCCAGATCCGGCTCGTTTTTCCGAGGTCGATTGAGAAAAAGCGCAAACGTCGACAAACTGCGGCGTGATTGCGGTTATGCCGGTGCCAATTAAGGGGCCAGCCTGTCGCGGTCGATGACGATCAGCTTCCAGGTCGACGTCCGCCAACCCGTCGGCCGCCACAGATGGCGCCAGGGCACCACGACGGTTTCGGCAGACTCCAGGCTCACGCCCGCCAGTTGCCGATCGCGAAGGTAGCGACGCACCTGCTCGACCGTGAAGTGCGGCTCCCACAGGATGGCAACGTCGCCCGCGCCCAAATCGGCATCGTCCGGCGTGTGATGGGGATACTGGCGGGCCACGACGGTCGCCTCAGGGAATTGCGCCCGCATGTTGCCGCCCGTCTCGTGTTCCAGCGACACGATCGTGCCGGTCTCCCCGAAGCCGCGCGCGCGCATCGCCTGCGCCAGCCCATGGTAGGGCTCGCCCCAGCGGCAAGTCTTGCAGACGGGGTCCAGCACGAACATATTGGCAGTGCGCGCCAGGAAGGCTGCGACGGCGATGGCCATGGCGAGCCGGGTAAAACGCGTGATGTGAGGCTCGTGACCGGAGCCGCGCTGCGCAACGCCAAACAGCCAGATCACGCTGCCGACATAGAGCGGCATCAGCACGTGGACCGCCAGCCCGCGCACGTTGAAGGCCGCCGCCACAACGACTGACAGCACGAAGGCGATCCCGGCCGCATGCAGCACCAGTTGCTCGAAATCCGGCTCGTCGGCGCCGTTTGGCCCCCGTCTCAAGTCGCTCCGCGCCGTGGATAGCCAGCGTGGGAACACCAGCGGCAAGAGGAACAGCAGCGGCGACAGGTAGGTGACCGGCCCGCGCAGCGCATCCAGAATGCCGTCGCGCCGGCCCAGCATCGGCTTCAAGGCATAGGTGAGCTGGGCCACGCGCGCTTTGGCCCCGAACAGCCAGACGAGGTAGGGCGAGACGATCAGCACAGCGAGACCTAGGCTCGCCAGCAGCGGCCAGCGAAACAGCCGGCGACGCACTGACGGTTGCAACGCGGCCGCCAACAGCAGCGTGCCCACAAAGGCGGCATAGGCCGGCTCCGTGAGGAAGCCCAGCCCCATCGTGAGGCCCAGCCACAGCCAGTCCCACGGCCGCTGCTCCTGGACGAGGCGCACGACCAGCCACAGCGTCGCCATCACCGCCGTCATGGCCAACACTTCGTGGGTGAAGCCCTCGTGATAGCGCCAGGCGATGGAATAGATGAGCGCGAGGCTTTCGACCGTCAGCAGTGCGAACAGGGGGTCCTTCAGGATGCGCCGGGCGGCCAGGAACAGGAACCCGGCCGTCGCCATCAGCGCCGCATACTTGATGACGAGATGGCCGATGACGTGGGGTCCGGTGACGTGCTGGACCGCCCACAGCAACCAGTTGTAGAGCGGCGGCTGGCGCGGGAAAGCGTCATAGCCCCAGCGCAGATCCTGCGACAGCACCGTGTCGATGACGTCGTCCTCGCCCAGCACGTCGGAGGCAAGGAGGCGGGCGATGGTGTGCAGCGCGCAATAGGCGAGGGCCGCCAGCAGGACGAACGCGAGCCCCTTGGGCGCGATCGAGCCATCTGCGCGGCCAGCGCTCGCGATCTGTCGGTCCATGCTCAATGCCCCGCCGAACGCACGTGCTGCCAGCCTTTCAATCGCATGATCGCCTCACGGCAGCAGCACGGTGGAGCCCGTCGTGCGGCGGGCTTCCAGATCCCGGTGGGCGCTTGCGGCGTCCTTCAGGGCATAGGTCTGATTGACGGCGATGGTGACGATCCCGCGGCCGACGACGTCGAACAGCTCCGCCGCGTTGGCGACGAGGTCCTGGCGCTTGGCGACATAGGTGAACAGCGTCGGCCGGGTGGCGAACAGGGAGCCCTTCTTGGCCAGAAGTCCCATGTCGAACGCGTCCACCGGCCCCGAGGCGGATCCGAAGCTGACCCAGAGCCCGCGCGGCTTCAGGCAGTCGAGGGACGCCGGAAACGTGTCGCGCCCAATGGCATCATAGACGACGTCGCAGCCCTCGCCGCCGGTCAGATCTTTGACCCGCTCGACGAAGTTCTCGGTCCGGTAGTTGATGACGTGGGTGGCCCCGTTGGCCTTGGCCAGCTCCCCCTTGTCGTCGGAGCCGACCGTGCCGATCAGCGTTGCGCCCAGATGCCGCGCCCACTGGCAGGCGATGAGACCGACCCCGCCGGCCGCCGCATGGAACAGGATCACGGTTCCGGGGCCGACCTTATACGTCTCGCGCAGCAGATAGCGCACCGTCATGCCCTGCAGCATCATGCCGGCTGCGGTCTGATCGGATATGCCGTCGGGGATCGCCACCACCCGTTCGGCGGGGATCAGCCGCTCCTCGGCATAGGCGCCGATGGGGTTGGCATAGGCGACACGATCGCCCACGGACACACCACCGACGCCCGCGCCGAGGGCCGTCACGATGCCGGCCCCCTCCATGCCGATGACGCCGGGCAGGGCGGGAATCGGATATGCCCCAGTGCGATGGTAAGTGTCGATGTAATTGAGGCCGACGGCCGTATGCCGGATGCGGATCTCGCCGGGTCCCGGCGCGCCGAGGTCGATCTCCTCCCAAGTCATCACCTCGGGGCCGCCATGGCCGTGGATGCGGATCGCGTGGACCATGACGGGGTTCTCCAGGAGGGGCGGTCGGGACGTGCGTCGAAAACGTGGGGCGTCGCAGCAGTGTAGCGTCGCGGCGGTGGGCGAGAGGCGCACGGAGCGCTGCCTTGACCCTGCCATCCCAGCCTTCTATGGGCTCGCAGGACTGATCACAAGAGGGCGGCATGACAGAGATGGGTTGCACGGGCCGCGGAAGTGCGCGCCGCAAACTGGCGCGAGCGGTGGGCCTCGCGCTGGCCGTGGC
>JBGSQO010000336.1:0-2027 GCA_041738055.1 Filomicrobium sp. | reverse complement strand
GGAAGCCGCCGCCGCATCCGCGGTCGAGGCGGTGCCGGGCATCGAGCTGAGCGCCGAATGCGAACGCGGCACCATGCATATCCTGGGCTATTTCATCGACCATACCTGCTCCTCCCTCAAGGAAAAGATCGACACGGTCCGGGCGGGGCGCGAAGAGCGCAACGTCGAAATCCTCAAAAAGCTCAACAAACTCGGCTATGTCCTGATGTGGAGCGATGTCGTCAAGCAGGCGGGCATGGACGTGGTGGGGCGGCCCCATTTTGCCGAGGCGCTGCTCGCGCGCGGCCATGTCAAAAGCCGGAAGGCGGCGTTCGACCTGCTGCTGGCCAAAGGCCGCCCGGCCTACGTCGAACGCTACCGCTACACCGCGCACGAATGCATCGAACTCATCCGCCAAGCGGGCGGGGTTTCGGTGCTGGCGCACCCGGCCACGGTCTATCTGCCCGACGACGAACTCAAGGCGAAGGTCAAGGACCTGGTCGACCACGGCCTGGGCGGGATCGAGGCCTACTATGCCGAGCACCATCCCGAAAACATTGCCAAGTTTGCGGAATGGGCCAAGGAATACGGGCTCATCTGCACGGGGGGAACCGACTACCACGGCAACAATTCGCCCGACCTCAAGCTCGGCTCCGGCTTCGGCCAGCTGCACGTCCCCGACGAGGTGGTCGCGCAGCTCAAGGCCGCCGCGCCACGGGCCTGACCGCGCCCCGCCGCCAAAAACGCGCAAATGGCGGAAAAGCTATTGCCAAAGATTCCGGGTTTGGTATCTTCCTGCGCTTTCACCGCCCAAAAGCCGGAGTGGCGAAATGGTATACGCACGGGATTCAAAATCCCGCGAGGAAACTCATGTGGGTTCGAGTCCCACCTCCGGCACCAGCGGCACAATGCGCTCGCGACGTCGCCTGCAGAGCTCGCCAGAATATGGGGCGAGGCAGCGCGTCGAAGCGGGTGTCGAGCCAGTCGAGTCGATGCGCCGCCTGCGTGCGGCGCCCACAAGGAGAGAGAGGGAATCCATGTTGCACGTCGCTCGCAAGGCCGGCCAGATCGCCGGGATGGCGCTGGTCGCCTCGTTCGTCTGGTCCGTTTCGGCTTCCGCGCAGATGCGTGAGTTCACCGGTCAGGTGGACAACATCAGCGAGAAGAAGGTCATCGTCGACAACCGCAAGGGCGACAAGGTCTCCTTCATGCATCTTCCCGAGACCACGCTCGAAGGTGAGAAGACCAAGTGGGAGGACCTGAAGAAGAAGGACTGGGTGACGGTGCACTGGAAGTTCACCGACAACCCCCGCAAGGCCTACAAGGTCGTCGTCCTTCCGCCGCGCGAGGAAGAGGGCGAAGAGGTCGAGTAGGACCGCCGCCGGCTCGTCTCTGCGGGGCCCTCTGCGTGAGCAGGGGCCCCGCTCTTCGTTTCGGCTGCGGGTCGGGTCGTGAGTTAGTCTGGCCGCATGCCGACACCGCCGCTTCGCGCGGATCAGTTCGAGCGGTACCGCCGCCATCTGACGCTGCCCGAGTTCGGGCTCGACGCGCAGCAACGCCTGCTCGCCTCGCGCGTGCTGCTGATCGGCGCGGGTGGACTCGGATGTCCGACCGCGCTCTATCTCGCCGCAGCCGGAGTCGGCACGATCGGCATCGTCGACGACGACGTCGTCGACGCCTCGAACCTCCAGCGGCAGATCCTCTACGGCACCGGCGACCTCGGGCGCCCGAAGGTGGAGGTCGCGCGCGAGCGGATCGTCGCGCAGAACCCGGACGTGACGGTGGAGCCGTTCGCGACACGACTCTCCTCGGAGAACGCACTCGAGATCCTCGGCCGCTACGACGTCATCGTCGACGGCACCGACAACTTCCCCACCCGCTACCTCAGCAACGACGCGTGCGTACTGCTCGGCCGGCCGAACGTGTACGGCTCGATCTTCCGCTTCGAAGGACAGGCCAGCGTCTTCGATGCGAAGCGCGGACCGTGTTATCGCTGCCTGCATCCCGAGCCGCCGCCGCCGGGCGCCGTGCCGTCGTGCGCCGAGGGC